>CACWOS010000035.1 GCA_902762565.1 uncultured Prevotellaceae bacterium | reverse complement strand
GACGAAGAAGAAGCTGTACGACGAGCTGACGCCGCTGTCGAAGTTTATCAGCGACCTGCGCGAGGCGGCAGCACCCAGCAATGGCGGCGACAACGGCGGCGGCGGTCCTCTGCCCGTAGGCGGCGACACGGAGATCGATCCGGACGACGGCGATTAAAGTGAGAAGTGAGCCACGGCTCGATTGGGTTCTGATTTCCCAATAAAGCCTAAAAATTGCGCATCAAAGTCTCAGACATAGTGATATGTCTGGGATTTTTTTGTATCTTTGCAGTGCAGAAAAATAAAACATGAAAAGACTGATTATTTCACTGATGGCACTAATCGCGATGCAATGTGCCTTTGCAGCTGACAGGCTATCGATGTTGCCCTACCCAATCCTCGGCGGTGAGTTGAGCAATTCGGCAGCTACTTCAGTGGCTGACATCGATGAGGTGATGCCACGGATGCGGACGTTGGGACTGAACACGGTGCTCGTGCCTGCTTATTGGGAATTAATGGAACCTGTGGAAGGGGAATTCGACTTTACCCTCATCGACCGCACCATCGACGTGGCGCGACGTGAGCAGTTACACGTGGTTTTACTTTGGTTCGGCGCGTGGAAGAACTCGATGTCGTGCTATGCGCCTGCATGGTTCAAGCAGGATACGAAGCGGTTCCCACGGGCGATGACTGCCGAAGGGAAACAGATGGAGATTGCCTCGTGCTTCAGCGACAATGTGCTGCAGGCCGACCTCAAAGCGTTCTCGGCACTCATGCGACATATCCGTGAGAAAGACCCGCTGCGCGAGGTGGTCATCATGATGCAGATAGAAAACGAAATCGGTATGCTGGAGTCGGCACGCGATCATTCGCCGTTGGCAGAGAAGGCCTATAAAAAGGAGCGCTGGGAAGAGCGCTACGGCACAGATGAATATGCCGACGAGAAATTCATGGCACTGAGCTATGCTCGCTACGTGGAGCATCTGGCTAAGGCAGCCCGCGAGTTGCACGACATGCCGCTATATGTGAATGCCGCGATGAACAGTCGTGGGCGCCGTCCTGGCGAATATCCGTCGGCAGGCCCGTTGGCTCATCTCATAGACTTCTGGCACGAGGGTGCACCGAGCATCGACCTGCTCGCTCCCGACATCTATGATTCAGGCTTCAAGTCGTGGTGTGCACAGTATGCGATGCCGTTGCGGCCTCAAGATGGCGGGAAAGTAAAGAATCGTCTCTTTATCCCAGAGAGCCGATGCTGCGAGAATAGCGGTGTGCGCGCCCTCTATGCCTTCGGCGAGCATCAGGCTTTAGGTTTCTCGCCCTTCGCCATCGACCAGGCCAGCGCAAAGGAAACGGAGTCTGTGACACAGGCCTACAACCTGCTGCGACAAATTTTCAATTATCAATTGTCAATTGTCAATTTGAAAACTTGGGGCCTTCTCTTTGACCAGGAAGACCGCGAACGCGTCATAGATGATAATGGTGTGGTAATGACCTGTCGCCACTACTTCACCCTACCTTGGGACCCTCGTGCCACCGACGGCACTACATGGCCTGAGGGCGGAGCCATGCTCATTCGTCTTGGCCAATTCGACTATCTGTTGGCTGGTAGCGGTGTGGTCATTGACTTCAAGACGCCTACGGAGAAACAACAAGAGCAGCAAAAGACATTAGGCGAAGACGGTTTCGCCGAAGCTGGCGGAAACAACTCAAAGCTTAAAACTCAAAGTTCAAAGTTCAAAGGCAAACGCCTTGGCCTACTATCCGTAGATGAAGTATCAATCGCTGATGATGGCACCATGCAATACCTCCGCCGCCATAACGGTGATCAGACTCACCAAGGTCGCCACGCCCGCATCGGTGTCGGCGAGTGGAAACTGCTACATATTAAGCTATACGAATATTGAGATATTAAAGGAGAGTATGTAATACCTACTTTTGATTAACCTGCTTTTGCAGGACTTTGCTTGTGCGCAATGCTTAAAACACTCGTTTTTAGGTATTGTGCACTTCGTTTTTTCTCTCTAATTTTGCACCCGAAATTAAAAGCAACAAAAAATGAGAACGACGACAACGATTTCCACAGAGCTTAAGGTTTTGATGAACCACATTTATGAGCTGCATAAAGGTGTGCGCCACATGGTGCTGTTCACCTGTAATAAGAAATATAGTGAGCAAACCATTCAGCGACTGGAGAGCCAAGGTATTCCATACTTGCTACAGCCTGCAGGACGACAGAATCAGAACATTTACTTCGGACGACGTGAATGTCTGGAGGCTATCCGGCTTATCGTCACTCGTCCATTGAACGAGCTCACGCCTGAAGAGGACTTTATCCTAGGCGCCATGCTCGGCTACGACATCTGCGCACAATGCGAACGCTACTGCAAGCGTAAAAACGGTTGTAAAGGTGAGTGTGACGGACATTGCATCAACAAGAATTAACCACATAATTATATAAGTAATGAACGCAACAATTGTAATCTATGGTTCCTCGACGGGAACCTGTGAGGCCATCGCTGAGAAGATAGCCTCGCAACTGGGCTGCGAGGCCCTGAACGTACAGGACTTGACAGCCGACATCGTGGCCGCCAACCAGAACTTGATTCTCGGCACCTCGACATGGGGCGCAGGCGAATTGCAGGATGACTGGTACGACGGTCTGAAGACGCTCCAAAGTGCTGACTTGAGCGGCAAAACCATCGCCCTCTTCGGCTGTGGCGACTGCTCTACCTATAGCGATACCTTCGTAGGCGGCATAGGCGAACTCTACAACGGCATCAAGGATAGCGGTGCCAAGTTCATCGGCAGCGTGGAGACCGACGGCTACACCTTCGACGACTCGGAGGCCGTGATTGACGGCAAGTTCATCGGTCTACCCCTTGACGACATCAACGAGGATGACAAGACCGACACTCGTATCGAGGCTTGGATCGCCGCCATCACTCCCTGCTTATAATCACAGGGATAAAATTCATAAAGTAGTCTTTGTTTAGTAACGAAGTGGCTGGCTGTGATGGTCAGTCACTATTTTTTTAAAACACTCTATTTTAGGTATTGTGCATCATATAAAAAATGAGTACCTTTGTATATCATTTGAATAAGTATGCAGATACAACGATTCTTATATACTATCATCGTGATGATGATAGCGCAATTTACTAACGCACAGGACGTTATGCGTGGAATTATAGTTGACAAGGATACGCACGATCCCATCATCGGAGCCACCATATCGGATGTTGCAAGACGCAAGCCGCTGACAGTAACTGATGGCGAAGGTAAGTTTGTGATACCTAAAAATAATTATCCTCAGCAAATTAGAATAACCTATATTGGCTATAAGCCACTAGTGGTTAATGTCAGGCCTCAGACATCCAACCTCACGCTTCAATTGGAGGCCGAGGTGAGCAAGCTGGGCGAGGTGGTGGTAACGGCACAGGAGAGTCACGGACTGACCAGTGCCTCACGCATTGAGAAACATGCGATGGAACACTTACAGCCATCGAGCTTTGCCGATTTGCTGGAACTGTTGCCTGGTGGACGCAGCAGCGACCCTTCACTGACCACGCCCAACAATATCCATATCCGCGAGATACCTATCAGTAGCAGCAATTATTCTACCTCATCGCTGGGCACCAGCTTCGTTGTGGACGGCGCTCCCATTTCAACCAATGCCAATATGCAGTATCTGGCTGGAGCATGGGACGCGGTAGCCACTAATCGTGATAATGTGAATAGTGGCGTAGACATGCGTGCCATATCGACAGACGACATTGAAAGCGTAGAGGTGGTGCGTGGCATTCCCTCTGTAGAATATGGCGATCTGACCAGTGGATTGGTTAAAATAGAACGTCGTCAGGGTGGACATGATCTGAATTTCCGTCTAAAAAGTGACATGGGGTCAAAGTTGTTCTATGTCGCCAAGGGGTTGGAGTGGAAGGAGCGTCGATTGAGTCTGAACCTGAGTGCCGACTATCTGAATGCCAAGGCCGATCCTCGCAATCGTCTGGAAAACTACAAGCGACTGACATTCTCTGCACGACTACACAAAACGTGGGAGCACGAGGACTATCGACTGGGACTATCGACCAACCTCGACTATACAGGCTCGTTTGATGACGACAAGGTAGACCCCGATTTGAACCATAGCAATGAAGACTCTTACCGTTCGAGCTATAACCGTTATGCGGCATTGGTTTCCCTGCAACTGAAGATGAAACGCCAGATATGGCTCAAGTCTATAGATGCCACATTGTCTTCGTCCTATGAATACGACCTTCTGGAGCGCACGCGTCTGGTGCAACTATCACGAATGACGATAGCTCCATTGGCCAAGGAAGAGGGCGAGAACGATGCCTATATCCTACCATTTAAATATATGGGACACCACGAGACTGAAGGCAAGCCTCTGAATGTCTATGCAAAGCTAAACGCTCGTTTGCAAGTGCCCAGCAATAAGGTGTCGAATACCCTATTATTAGGACTGGACTGGAATCTGGACAAGAATCTGGGACGTGGACAGATATTCGATCCCTATACGCCCGTCTATACGGGTATTTCTTCACGTCAGCGCAAACTGTCGGATATTCCAGCCAACCGACGCCTGTCTGCCTACGCTGAGGAGAATGTCAAGTGGCCCACCGCGATAGGTACGTTGGAGCTATTGGCTGGCATTCGTGCCACACAGATGAAGAATCTGCCGTCGGAATACCTGATGCACGGCAAATGGTACTGGGATCCGCGTGCTAACATCGGTTTCACCTTCCCCCGCTTTACGCTATTTGGCCAGCCAACGTTCATCCGTATAGCTGGCGGAGTGGGTCAGCATACCAAGATGCCTACAATGGAACAGCTGTTTCCCGACAAGCTCTATATCGACTTCGTGCAACTGAACTACTACCACGACAATCCTGACTACCGGCGCATCAATCTGATGACATATATCCGTGACCCTCGCAACGTGGCGTTGGAACCAGCACGCAATCTAAAGTGGGAGGTGTCGACAGATATTCAGATTGGTGGTAACCGCCTATCGGTAACCCTGTTCCGCGAGAAGATGTCGTCTGGTTTCCGCAACCAGTCGTACTACGAAACTTATCGCTACAAGCAGTATGACACATCGGGCATTGATGCCGCCTCGCTGACCAGTCAGCCTTCTTTAGCTGATCTTCCCTATACGGAAATGGATGAACTGGCAGGCTACAGCAACTACACCAATGGCAGCATGACGCAGAAAGAAGGAATAGAATATACACTCGAAACCGTCCGACTGCCAGTCATCCTGACACGTCTGACCATCAATGGTGCCTACTTCCGCACGACCTATGACAACTCCATCGTAGACAGCTATCGGCCCTATCAAGTCATCGACAACCGTCAGATACAGTATGTGGGACTCTATGCCAACGACGACGGCTATGTGCGTGAGTCGCTGAACACGAATTTCACGCTCGACACCGATGTGCCCAAGCTGAAGTTGGGTTTCTCAGTCTCGGCCCAATGCCTGTGGTTTACCACTTCCCAGCGCAAGGAAACCAGCAACTATCCTGTGCAGTACATTGCCCCCGACGGTAGCATACATGAATGGAAGGACGAATATGCCAATGACACCTACTTGCGCTGGCTCGTCAGAGATTACTCGGCATCACAGTTTGAGAAGGACCGTGTGCCCTTTGCTATGAACCTGAACTTCAAGGTGACCAAGAAACTCTTTGGAGAGCGGTTGAATGTGGCCATGTTCTGCAACAAGCTGTGGGACTACACACCCGATTACGACAGTCGCGGCACCACCATCCGCCGACATGTCACCCCTTATTTCGGACTGGAAATGAATATTAAGATATGAAACACATAGCAACTTATATTGTATTGACGTTGGGGTTTCTTTCTTTGACAGCCTGTCATCAGGGAGAGAACGACCTGTTTGCCACAGCTGTCATCAATCTTGCTGTAGACGAAGGCATCACGATTACCCAAGTACAGGCACAGGCAGAACTCACGAATGTCAACACCCGTCAGGTGACCACGACGGCCAACTTCGATGGGGCCATCCTGCGGGTTGAGTTGCTGCGAGGTGCTTACCAAATACTCATCGAAGGCGTTGCAACCTGTCAAGATGCCAGCGGCAACATCCGCTTGCGCCAGTTCAGGGCACAGACAGACTATGTGGAGTTGGTTGGAACCGGAAGTAATGCCACAAGATTAAATCTCATTTTCCTTGATTGACATGAAGAGACTGCTATTATATATCATGATGTGTTGCCATTCTGCATGGGCTGGTGCCGCAAATGCCGACTCAGCATTGGTGGAGCACCACTCCCTATGGCGCGCCATCGATAGCGAGGCACGCCTGAACCCCGCATTGCACGGCATGGCTTACAGCACATCACTCTCGGAATTGTCGCTGAACATCGATATGCGTCATCAGTCGGAGGCTTTCGTCTTGGAGAAAGGCAAAGGAAACACCTTACCCTCTTTAGGAGTAGAAACGTTCCTGAAACTATCGGAGCGCACATCTGTTTGGGGAACAGCATCGTACATGACAGGCAAACAGAAAGGCGTAACGTGGAACTCGACTTCCGACTATGACCTTATTCAGCCCTACGTCCTGGCCGACACGCTGGGAGGTGACACCCATCGTGAACAATATCTATTCTCCGGGGGATATGCTACCCAGCTACAGAAATGGCTGCTGGGAGCAGAAATGCTGGTACGTGCTGAACAGGAGTATCGCGATCAGGATCCTCGTATGCGAGGTGTGGTGACAGAACTCCAACTGCGAATAGGAGCTGGTCGTGAGATGGAAACCTATCGCATAGGTGCAGCTATTGAGGGTAACATCTATAAGCAAACCAATAGTGTGGACTTCTACAACGAGGAGGGCGTCATTCCAGAATATCAGATGACGGGACTCGGTACCGAGTATAGCCGTTTCTCAGGCGACAAGCGCAGCCTGTACTACGATGGTGGTGGCGTCGCCCTGCTATTGAACGCTTATCCCATTAACGCACGAGGATTCTATGCCGACCTTTCACTAGATGAACATCGTTATCATCGTAAACTGGCAGAGTACAACTCCATGCCCCTGACCGACCTTTACCGCGAACATGTGGGAGCGACCATTGGTTGGAAACATCATGGCGACAGTCGGTTGGCATTGTATGGCAAGGTCGACTATACCAAGCGTACTGGCGATGAGCATATCGGAGGTACGTCCAATGCACGATACTTCCCTGTTATCGCCTGTCTGACAATGTATAAGAACCATCTGTTTGAGACATCGGTGGGTGGTATCTATGGACAACAGTTATGGCATATTTCTGCCCAAGCTGGTTACCGCCGTCAGACCGAGGAATATGTTTATCCACACCGTCAGATGGATTTCAGTCAACTGTATGGCGAACTGAAAGGCCAATGTTTTGCAACCCTGTCATCAGCCATGCGACTGACGATGGATGCACGTGCAGCCTACACGGCTCATGTGGATGACCAAGTAGTGATGCCTTACGCAAACATGGACGCAAAGACTGTACGCTATGTAAATCACAAGCATGACTATTCAAAAGCCAACTATACGGATCTGGGAGCAAGCGTGCGTGCAGACTATGCGCTGCCAGGTGGTCATTATGGGCTCTTTGCAAAAGTGGCGCTGGCAGCGGTCTTGTGTTCTTTGGGAAGTCACCAACTGGACTTGCATGCTTCAGTAGGAATTACATTTTAATCACACAATATCAACAAAAACAAAAAAGAAAATGAAAAAGACTGTATTTTTGAGCATCATGATGATGCTAAGTATCGGACTCTTTATGACGTCCTGTAGTAGTGATGACAAAACACCCGTTGTTCCCCTGACGTCCCTGACGCTGGAGATTCCCTCCAACCTGGAGAATGCCGTATTGACAAACGCAAGTGCTATTGTCACCAATGTGCAGACACAGAAAGTTGTAAACGTGGCCAACGACCAGTTTCTGAAGAATGGAAACAACTATCAGTTGCAGTTGAATAACCTGGAGGAAGGCACCTATAACGTTGCCATGAAGGGACACCTCGACTTCACGCTGAACGGAGTTGCCGGACAGAAGGACTTTGAAGTCAAATCAGACAATGTGAGCATTTCTGAGAAGTCTTCATCGCTGAAGCTGACTGTCTCTACCTTTACTGCACAAGGCGGTTTTGTCATCAGCGAAATCTTCTTCACCGGCACCAGCACCGCTGAAGGTGGCTCTTACAGTGGCGACCAGTACATCAGAATTACCAATAACTCTGACGTAACGCTCTATGCCGACAGCATCGCCGTATTGGAGTCAGCATTCCTGACTACTCAGAAACAAGACTATACACCCGACATCATGTCAACTGACTTCTCTGTACAGGCATGCTATATGATTCCCGGTACAGGTAAGAGTGTTCCAGTAGAGCCGGGTGCATCGCTGACGTTGGCTGTCAATGCCATCAACCACAAGGCTGAGCAGCCCAACTCCATCGACTTGAGCGGTGCCGATTTCGAGTTCTACGACGAGTCATCGAACGCCAACTTCACCGATCCCGACGGCACGGCTCCTAACCTCGACAAGTGGTATTGCTATACGGCTACTATCTATCAGTTCCATAGCCGTGGCTTCAACTCAATGGCTATCGCCAAGATGAAGACTACAAAGGAAGACTGGTTGCAGAACAATGTCTACGATGCTAAATATCTGTTTGTCTTCGGAGATTTCTCTAAGGAGATGACCAAGAAGGGTATCTACAAGGTTCCCAATGCATGGATTTTGGACGGTGTAAACCTGAGTGTTGAGTCTGTACGTGAGTGGAACGTGCTCGACGCCAGCATCGATGCCGGTTGGACCTACTGCGGCAAGGTAGATCGCGATGAGACCCGTTTCAATAAATCAGTCATCCGTAAACAGGATGCCAAAGGTAAGTATATCGATACCAACAATTCTACCAACGACTTCACACCCGAGGCTCCTGCTTCACTTTTAAAGTAAGAGTGAATAGTGAAGAATTTGCTAACGCTATTTATGAAAAAGATATTATCATTATTGGCTCTGGCGCTGCTGTCGCTTCATGCGACGGCACAGCTGCCACAAGACCCCACCATCCGTAAGGGTAAGCTGAAGAACGGCATGACCTACTACATTCGCCACAATGCGAAAGAGGCAGGGCTGGCCGATTTCTACATTGCCCAGCGCGTGGGTAGTATATTGGAGGAACCCCGTCAGCGCGGACTGGCGCACTTCCTCGAACACATGGCCTTCAACGGCACCAAGAACTTCCCCGGCAAGGGTAAGAAGTTGGGTATTGTACCCTGGTGTGAGACCATCGGTGTGAAATTCGGTGCCAACCTGAATGCCTACACCTCAATCGACCAGACGGTATATCACATCGGCTCAGCACCTTTGAAGCGTGAGGGAATCATCGACTCGTGTCTGCTGGTACTGCACGACTGGAGTCACTATCTTTTGCTTGAAGATGCTGAAATCGACAAAGAGCGTGGTGTTATCCACGAGGAGTGGCGCACGCGCCGTGCTGGCATGGCCGTTCAACGACTGATGGAGCAGGCTATGCCGAAGGTATATAAGGGCACCAAGTATGAGGACTGCCTGCCTATCGGTTCCATGGATATCGTCGACAACTTCCCCTATCAGGACCTGCGCGACTACTATCAGAAGTGGTATCGTCCTGACCTACAGGCAATCATCGTGGTGGGCGATATTGACGTCGACAAGATGGAGAAGAAAATCAAGAAGATTTTTTCGCCCATCCCCATGCCGAAGAATGCTGCCGAGCGCATATACTATTCTGTAGACGACAATGACAAGATGATCATCGACATTGAGAAGGACAAGGAACAGCCCATCGTGCTCTGTCATATTTACCAGAAGCGAGAGGCGACACCAGATAGCGAGAAGAACAGCGAGAAATACCTGCGCGACAACTATATTGACGGACTGATTAGTACGATGCTGAATGACCGTCTGGTGGAACTTCGCCAGCAGCCCGTGCCTCCATTCCAGAGCGCTACAGGTCGTGCCTCGACCTTCTTCCTCAGTCGCACCAAGGACGCTTTCTCGTTGAGCATCAGCTGCAAGCAGGACAATATCCTGGGTGGTATCATCAGCGCCGTTGGTGTGGCAGAACGGGCCCGTCAGCATGGCTTTACCCAGAGCGAGCTGGATCGTGCCAAGAAACTGCGCCTGAATGCTGCCGAGCGTCGTCAGAAAATGCAGGGCGACTACCGCAACTCGCACTACGTAAATGTATGCGTCGATAACTTCCTGAAGGGCGAACCCATGCTCAGCGTCGACTTCAAACTGGAGAATACCCAAAAACTCGACCGCGAGGTAACGCTCGCTGAGGTAAATGCTGCCGTCAAGGAACTCATCACCGATAAGAACCAGGTGGTCATCATGTATGCTCCTGATAAGGATGGGTTCGAGATACCGTCAGAACAACAGATAGAACAGGTCATTCTGGCCACCCAGCAGCAGGCCTACGCGCCTTATCAGGAGGCTCAGTTGGCAAGTTCGCTCATCAGCGAGCTACCCAAGACCGGCACCATCGTCAGCGAGAAGCCCTATCGTCACGGCTTTACGGAAATCACTCTCAGCAATGGCATGAAGGTCTATGCCAAGAAAACCGACTACGAGGCCGATGCAATCTCGTTGAGTATGCAGGCCGATGGCGGTACTTCACTCTATGGTGACGAAGACATTCCTAACTTCGCGCTGATTTCAAGTGGAGTCACAGAAGGAGGTGTTGGACAATTTGATGCCGTCACCCTGCGCAAGATGCTGACAGGCAAGAGTATTCGCGTCAGTCCGTCCGTCGGCAGTCGTGGCCAGAGCATCAGCGGTAGTGCTTCGCTGAAGGATATGGAGACCATGTTCCAACTGGCTTATCTCTACTTCACCCAGCCCCGCAAGGATACAGCCGCCTTTGCCGGACTGATGAATCGTCAGTATGCTTTCCTGGCCAACCGTAATGCCTCGCCAAAGGTGGATTACAACGACTCTATCCGTGCTATTCTCTATGGTCATCATCCTCGTATGGAGCCTGTGGTGCAGTCAACACTTGAGAAAGTCAGCTACGACCGCATCCTTCAGATTTACAAGGAGCGTTTCAGCGATGCTGCCAACTTCAAGGCCGTCATCATTGGCAACTATGACGAGCAGCAACTGCGTCAGATGTTGTGTCAATATCTGGCAACACTTCCTGCTACCAACAGCCACGAGCAGACCAACTATAACCATGTTCCTCAGATCGTTGGTGGTGAGAAGGTGGTGAAGTTCAGCAAGCCACAAGCCACGCCGCTGGCCAATGTCAGCATCTACCTGACAGCCGACGTTCCCTTCACAGCTCAGAGCGACCTCGAACTCGACTTCCTGAAGCGTTGTCTGTCGATTGCCTATACTGACTCCGTTCGTGAGGAGAAGGGCGGCACCTACGGCGTCAGCGTCAACTTTGAACTCGATAAAGACGATAAGCCTAACGCTACGATGAAGATCTCCTACAATGCCGATCCTAGTCGTTACAGCGAGCTGAATCCGATTGTTTACCAGCAGCTGAAGAACATTGCCAACAACGGACCAGCCGCCACATCGATGCAGAAGGTGAAGGAGTATCTGATCAAGCAGTATGCCCAAGCTGCCATCACCAACGACTATTGGAGCTACATCATCTGGCACGAACTGGATGACGACGTCGACTTCGACCGCGATTACTGCCGCATGGTCAACGATATGACTGCCGCCAACGTACAGCGTATGGCCCAGCAACTCCTGGCTGCCAAGCGTTGTATTGAGGTAACGATGTTGTCGGAGTAATACCTATATCTGATTAATTTCATATTATAGGTTGTTGAGGGTGCACAATGCTTAAAAACCTTGTTTTTAGGTATTGCGCACCTTATTTATTTGGCGTAACTTTGCAATATGATTTTATCGTAAACAATTATGGGACTATTAAAGAAACTTTTTACGAATTGTGCCTGTCCGCAAGGACGGATGGGACGCGCCATTTCCTGCTTGGCCTCAGCATACATCTTACGGATATCAGCCACATCTTTCTTCATTTCAGGCGTTTTCTGAGCCTGAACAGCTATTGCTGCCAGGAGCAATGCAACGGTAAATAGGATATTCTTCATTGTCGTATTTTATTTTGATGAAAAGACTATCACTCACACAATTCTCAACATTTGTTAATATTTGCTGCAAAGTTACGGAAAATATGGGAATTATGACTATCTTTGCAAATCCAATTAAGAAGAATTAATCAAGAAATATAGATGAAGAAGATTTTGATTACAACAATGCTGGTCATCGCTGCGATTTCAGCATCAGCCCAGACACGTCAGCTGTTTGACTTCGGCTGGCAGTTTACTCACAATGGAAAGACGCAGGCCGTTGACTTGCCGCACGACTGGGACATCTTTGAAGGGCCCAATTCGGGTAAAGGTGCTACGGGAACTGGCGGCGGATGGTTCGAGGCCGGCAAGGGCGAATACCGGAAACAATTGAAAATTGAAAATGGAAAATGGAAAATTGACAATTCGTTAGTGAAGCTCCACTTCGAAGGTGTGTATCAGAAGGCTGAGGTCTTTGTGAATGGACAAAAGGCTGGTCAGCATCACTATGGCTACACGCCGTTTACCGTCGATGTGACGAAGTTTCTTAATAAAGACAAGCGCGAAAATGAGGTTATCGTAAAAGTGGATAATTCCGAACAGCCTAATTGTCGTTGGTACTCTGGTTCGGGCATCTACCGCCACGTGTGGTTGGAGACCATGCCCGCGTTGCATATTGCAGAGAACGGCGTCTTCGTGACCACACCAGAGGTGAGCGCCAACAAGGCGAAAGTGCAAGTGGAGGTGAGCGTTCAGAATGAATCGCAGACCGACCGCAATGCCACCGTTGTGGTGGGCAGCGCTCAACTGATGGTGGCTGTGAAGGCTGGCGAGAGCAAGACGGTGACGACGACTATTTTCGTTAATAATCCGCGCCTGTGGTCGCCTGAAAGTCCGACGCTCTACGAGGCGAAAGTGGAGTTGAAGGAGAACGGCACGACCATCGATCGTCAGACGGCGAAGTACGGCATCCGCTCGTTCTCGTTCGATGCTGAGCGGGGCTTCGTGCTCAACGGCAAGAAGGTGCTCATCAACGGAGCCTGCGTTCACCACGACGACGGCGTGCTGGGCGCTATGGCCTTCGACGATGCTGAAATCCGCAAGGTGCGTCAGATGAAAGAGGCTGGCTTCAACCTCATCCGCACCAGTCATAATCCCACGACTCGAGCCTTCCTCGATGCCTGCGACTCGATAGGTATGCTTGTTATTGACGAGGCCTTCGACGGCTGGCGCACGCAGAAGAATCCCTACGACTACTCGACCGTCATCGACTCCTGCTTCCGTCAGGACATCCACGCTATGGTGTTGCGCGACCGCAACCACCCGAGCATCATCTCATGGAGCATCGGCAACGAGGTTATCGAGCGCAAGGATATCCGCGTGGTCTATACCGCCCGTCAGATGAAGAAGGCCATCCACGAACTGGACACGACGCGCCCCGTTACCGAGGCCCTCTGTGCTTGGGACCGCGACTGGGAAATCTACGACCCGCATGCTGAGGTGCTCGATGTGGTTGGTTATAACTATATGATCTTCAAGCACGCCAGCGACCATCAACGTGATCCCAAGCGCGTCATCTGGCAGACGGAGAGCTATCCCCGTGATGCCTTCCGCAACTGGAGCATTTCAAACGACTTCCCCTACGTCGTGGGCGACATCGTGTGGACGGGTCTCGACTATCTGGGCGAGAGTGGCATAGGTCGCAATTATTATAAGGGTGAACGCGAAGGCGAGTCGTGGATTATGGGCGGACAGCCCGAATGGCACGGTGCTCCCTGTGGCGACGTCGACATCACCGGTTGGCGCAAACCCATCAGCCACTACCGCGAGATGCTGTGGAATGAGGATACGCCACTCTACATGGCCGTCAAAGAACCCAACGGCTACCACGGCGACATCAAAACCACGATGTGGAGCGTCTGGCCTACATGGGAGTCATGGACATGGCCCGGATGGGAGGGCAAGCCCGTCGAGGTTGAGGTCTATACCCATCAGCCCGAAGTAAAATTGTATCTCAATGACCAGCTCATCGGCACGAAACAGGTAAGTCGCAAGACTGAGTTCAAGGCTGTCTTCTCTGTACCCTATCAGACCGGTACTCTCCGCGCTGAAGCCGGTGGCAAGAGCGTGACGCTGAAGACTGCAGGCGAACCTGCCCGTCTGCGCCTCACCCCAGACCGCACCATGATGACAGCCGATGGCCAGTCGCTCACCTTCGTCACCATCGAAGTCCTTGACAAGAACGGCATACTCGTACCTGAAGCCGCCATCGACTGCGAGGCTATCATCAAGGGACAAGGGCAACTGCTGGCCTTCGCCTCTGCCGACCTGAAGGACACAGAGCCTTACACCTCGCCACGAAGCAAGACGTGGAAAGGTCGCGCCCTCCTCGTCGTCCGCAGCACACAAAAGAAAGGTTCCGTCAACGTATCAATAAAGAGTTCATTGCCTACTGCCAACCTAACGCTGAAGGCCTGCCGTCTTTGATTTTGACGAGAATAAGTTGTAAAAGTTTGCCCATTTAAAAATATTTCCATATATTTGCAAAATAAATCCCTTTTCAGAATCCAGAAGGGATGGGAGATTCAATAATTCCTTCAAGTTCGCCTTCGGCATCACGCCAACAGACTATCTTAACAGTATGAACAAATTGTTCAAGAAGGAAGCCCAAAAAGAGATATAATGATTATGAAACGACTGACACTAATTTTGATGACGGCTGCTCTGGCAATGACCATGACAGCACAGACAGCACGCGAAGAGATTGAGGCCAACAAGTACTTGGCAGGTAGCAACTATCTGGACTATGACCGCCAGATGACGACAAAGGCGCTGACACCAGCGCCAAAGGGCTACACACCATTCTATATGTCACACTACGGACGTCACGGCTCGCGCTGGCTCATTGCCAAAGACAGTTACACCAGCGTGGTGGAACCCATGCAGAAGGCCAGACAGTATGGCAAACTGACTGCCAAGGGTGAAGAGGTGTTGCGTCAGTTGGAGAGCTTCGTCAAACAGCCCGTGCCTAACTTTCCTGCCCTTGACGGCCAGTATGAGGGCGCACAACTGCGCTTGGGCGATTTGAGTTCTGTTGGCGAACGTCAGCATCATGGCATCGGCAAGCGTATGGCTCAGAACTTCCCTGAAATCTTCAAAACGAAGGATGTTGCCATCGATGCCCGCTCGACCGTCGTGGTACGTTGCATCCTGTCGATGGTGGCCGAGTGCGAGGAGTTGATGGCAGCAAACCCGACAGCCCGCATCCATAATGAGGTGAGCGAGGCGCTGCAGTACTATCTGAATGCACCTCGTACAGGACTGATAAAAGCCATGCGTGACAAGTCTAATAGTATGAAAAGACAATATGGCGCTTTGGTCAAGCCTGACCGTCTGATGCAGGTGCTGTTTAACGACCAGCAATGGGTTGCTGACAGCTTGAAAGCAGACCGACTGATGTCGCAGCTGTTCGAGATTGCCACCAATATGCAGAGCCACGATACGGATATCGACCTCTATCCGCTGTTCAACAATGACGAGATCTATGATCAGTGGCGCACACGCAACATCCGCTGGTACTTAGACTATGGTCCTGCCCCCCAGACGGAAGGTGTGATGCCTTATTCGCAGAAGAACCTGCTGAAGAACATCATCGAGACAGCCGATACCGTCAGCCTGACACAGGCTACGCTACGCTTCGGCCATGAGGTGTGTGTCATGCCACTGGCCTGCCTGTTGGAGTTAGACCAATGCGGAGCCAGCGTCAACGACCTGAACGAGTTGGACAAATATTGGCGAAACTACAAGATCTATCCCATGGGGTGCAATATCCAACTGATATTCTATCGCCCCACAAAGCAAAAGGCTGGTAGTCAAAAGACAATTGCCAACTCAAAAGACATTCTGGTGAAGGCCCTGCTGAACGAACGCGAATGCACGTTGCCCATCAAGACCAACCAGTATCCGTATTACAAGTGGAGTGACCTGCGCCAATACTACCTAGACAAACTGGCCAAGTTCGAACAGCGCGAAGCAGAATATCTGAGCAAGCAATAAGACATGAAATGGGCGCTCCCTAGGGAACGCCCATTCGTTTTTAACCACATAATTCAGCTTTTTCCTTAGGGAAGGCTGATAGCCTCTGACGGACAAACGTCAGCGCATGTGCCGCACTCTGTGCAAACATCGGGGTTGATTGAATACTTGTCGCCCTCAGAGATAGCTCCAGCGGGGCACTCATCGATACATGTACCGCATGCGATGCAGTCGTCACCAATTACGTATGCCATAATACTTGTTACTTTAAATTAGTTAATAAATACTCGAAATTTGTGATGCAAAGGTAAGCATTATTTTGAATAATACCTAATATTAGTGAGGGTTTTTGTGATTTTTCAATTAATTTATACGCTATCGAAATAATAAACATACATAAAACGACGTTATTATAAAGCATATGAAACGAATAATAACCATACTGACTCTCATCATAGTCTGCTTGCTGACAATGGTTGCACAAACTGACCGTCGCGTGCAGTACAAGCCCTATATAGACCTGCGTCCCATGCACTTCGGCATCCTCATAGGTGCCCATCTGCAAGACCTGGAGATGGAGAATGTAGGCTTGCAAAACATTACTGACGACAACGGCAACGTGACCCAGCAGCTGATTGTTTGCGATGCTGACCGCTGGAGTCCAGGATTCTCTGTGGGCGTACTGGCTGAGTTGCGCCTGCATGACAATTTCGCACTCCGCATTTCGCCAACCATGCACTTCGGCGCCAAGCATCTAACGTTTACAGACCTACAGAATACCGATGCGGCAGGCAAACCTATCAAGCAGACACAGGACTTGAAGAATACATACTTCTCGCTACCTGTCGACATCAAGTTTGCTGCGCCTCGATGGAATAATCATCGCCCTTATCTGATGGCTGGCATCAACCCGATGATTAATATGACAAAGGGCGATCAGGACATCATACGACTGAAACGCTTCTCGACCATGGTGGAAGTAGGACTGGGGTGTGACTTCTACCTACCCTTCTTCAAGTTGATTCCTGAACTGAAGTTCTGCTTCGGTCTGAGCAACGTACTGGACACCAATCACGTTAACGAACTGCGCGATGCCAACCTCAGAGCCTTTGCAGGCAGCGTTAGCAACGCGCAGTCAAAAATGGTCGTGCTGACCTTTTATTTTGAATAGTCTAGATTGTCTAGATACTCTAGATACTCTAGACGTTCTAGAAATTCTAGATATTCTAGATTATTTCAAATCGACAACAATCTTGCCCACAAAGCAGCCTGACTTGCCGTTTTGGTCGACAGGAACAGGTTTGCCATCCAGGTTGTTCCAGTATTCCAACTGTTGCATATAGGTATGGGTATGTCCACCCAATACCAAATCGATGTTACGCGAGCCGCTGATCATGTACTGGTCGTCCTCGCCACGATTACTTCCCCACCCCAGATGCGAGATGCAAATGACCATATCGCACTTCTTCTCTTGTTTCAGCATCGTCGCTGTCTCAAGTGCAACCTTTGCAGGATCTAAATACTTCACACCTGGACAGTTCTTGTCACTCACCAACCCCTTCATCTTCGGACAAACGGCAAAGACACCAATCTTGACACCATTGCGCTTGATGATAATCCAAGGTTTGGTGACACCCTCCATCACTGTGCCTGTGAAGTCATAGTTGGCACAAAGAATGGGGAAAGTAGCCTTCTTGAACATCTCTGCCATGTTGTCTAGTCCGAAATCGAACTCATGATTGCCAATGGTCGAGGCCTCAATGCCCATCTGATTCATCAGACCGATCTCCACTTCACCCTTGAACATCGTGAAATAGGCCGAACCTTGGAAGAAGTCGCCAGAGTCGAAATACAACAAATCGGGATGCTTTGCGCGCTCCTCTTTTAACATCACTAAGCGACGCAAAAAACCACCACGGCCTGCCTTCATCGTGTCAGGCAACTGCGAATTGATGGGGAAGATAGCCGAATGAGTATCATTGGTATGCAGAATGACAAGTTGCTTATGTTTCTTAGCCTGTCCGCTGAGCGACACAAGGGCCAATAATATAATAAACAGGTACTTTTTCATATTGCTTACTTCTTATTTCTTACTTCACTGTCACTCTTCCTTCAATCTCAGCATCGACCACCTTACCCTGCTTCTGCATTTCGCGGAAGTAGTTGATAATGATGAATCGCGTATTGTTCGACGCGTCCTTAGGCGCATTGATATTTGTTCCTTTTTTGAAGGCTTCCATCTTGTCCGTTCCACCCAACAGGTAGTCGATAGTCGTCACGCGATATTCTTTCTGAGGGTCTATCGGCTCTCCATTAATAGTGGCGCTGACCAACTGACCGTCCTTCGTAATCACCAAGCGCACGGAGCGACTCATGCCCTCGCCTCCTGTCTTGGCAATCTGTCCAAACAGCTCCAGTAAGACATCACCTTTCAACGTGATGAATGAAATCTTATTTTCAAAAGGAGCCACGTCCAGCACGTCGCCATACGTCACCTTACCCTTGGGCAGGTCAGCACGTACACCGCCCATATTATAGATACCAAAATCAGGCTTTTCGCCATAGTCCTTACCAGCCCACACCAGAATGTCAGCCAGCAGGTTGCTAAGCGTTCCCTCTGGGCGCTGAGCCGTCATATATCTGGCCGACTGGCCCACCACAGGTCCCATCACAGAGTCCACCTGATGCTTGTATGGTTTCAGGAAATCGGCAGCCTTCTGGTCTGGCTGTGCGTCGTAACGGCTGTCCACCAAGATACGACTACGTTGCATGCTTGCCACCTCGTAATGATGTTTGCATGAGGTCAGCAAAAGCATGGACATCAGTAAGTAAATAGTAGTTCTTTTCACCATAATTATAGTTTTATGGCGCAAATATACAAAAAAAATGGAAGAGGGAAGAAGGAAGATGGAAGATTTTTATACTTTAGTGGTTAAATAACGTTAAGACATTGCAATTCTCAATTCTCAATTCTCAATTTTCAATTAAAAAGTCGTACCTTTGCAGCCGCTTTCCGCGTAATCGCTGGCAGGAAGTTACGAGAGGCCTGTTATGTTGCGCATGGAACGATAACAACAACATTATTAATTATTAAGTAACAATGGATTTAATTAAAGTTGCTGAAGAAGCATTTGCAACCGGCAAGCAGCATCCCAGTTTCAAGGCTGGTGATACTATCACTGTCGCTTACAAAATTATCGAGGGTTCTAAGGAGCGTATTCAGCTCTTCCGTGGCGTAGTCATTAAGATCAACGGCCATCAGGAGAAGAAGCGCTTCACTGTTCGCAAGATGTCGGGTACCATCGAAGTGAACAAGGTTGGTAAGGTTCGCCGCGCTAAGCTTTACTATCTGCGCAAGCTCACTGGTAAGGCTGCTCGCATCAAGGAGAAGCGTAGCGGTTTTGCTGGTAAGGAGTAATGCCAACCAGACAGGACATATTCCAGCGAGCAGAAGTGCTGCTGGGACAATCGACAATGGAGATGATGGCTCGCACACGGGTCATCATCTTTGGTATTGGCGGTGTAGGGTCGTGGTGTGCCGAAGCTTTAGTGCGAACAGGTGTCCAGCATCTCACCATTGTCGACTTCGACCGCGTGGACGTCACCAATGTCAATCGCCAGTTAATGGCCACCAGCAAGACCATCGGAGAGGTAAAGGTAGAAGCTCTGCGCAAACGTCTGCTTACCATCAACCCTGAAGCAGAGATTACCGTCATCGCAGAGACATTCAGCGCAGAAAGTGCCTCTCAGTTCCGTTTAGAGGAGTACGACTACATCATCGATGCCATCGACTCGCTGAAAGACAAGGCACTATTGATTCTCATGGCTTGTCAGACCAAAGCCAAATTCTTTTCATCGATGGGAGCAGCCCTTAAGCTAGACCCCACCCGCATACAAGTTGCTGAATTCTGGAAAGTCAAGGGCGATCCGTTGGCACGCGCCTTGCGCAATCGTTTCAAAAAGGAGAAGACTTTCCCTCGTCATAAGTTCCAGTGTGTGTTCAGCGACGAGACACCACAGTCGAAAGGCGAAGGCAAGGGTTCATTGGTTCACATCACAGCCGTTTTTGGCATGATGCTGGCAGGACTTGTCATTCAGGACTTGTCGAACGTCGAGCGTTAATTTTTCTCCTTATCATCCTTATCCAGGTGATGACCACCATAGATGGTTTCACCCCCCAAATCCCCATGCAAGGTTTCTTGGAAGGAATCCCAATCCTGAAAACCTGCCAATAACGAAAGGCGGTCGAGCGTCTTTTTGTCAGGCTTGTGTAGCAATTCTTTCTCTACTGCCTCTAACAGTTTTCGTAGCGCATGTCTCTTTTTCTCCATAACGCGTGCAAAGTTAGTGCAAATCGAGCGAAGAACCAAATTTTATTCCTATTTTCCTTCCTTTTTCTTTGCAATTTTCCCACTTCTTTGTAACTTTGCAACATCATAGAATGAATATTGCAATGCAAGGAATAAAGATATTAATGATGGCCTTGATGACGTCCAGCATATGTCATGCGGAGGACGTCACCATTCGCTTTAACGGTACCACAGCGAAAGTCAAGAATTCGGCCAAGGACAGCGTGAACGTAACGATCACGGGTGCTAACGTGGAAATAGAAAGTCTGTATAAGAGTCATAAGTTGACGCTCCTACTGACAGGTAAGAGGTAGGCTCGCCAGAAGAGGGACTCGACTGTGACTTCTCACCCATCGTGATTGAGGGCGGCTCTATCTTCTCTGTGGGTGGCGGCATGGGTGAGATGCCATCTGTGCCCACCAATGCCACAGCCAAGCAACCTACCGTACTGCTCATTGGTCTTAACATCACAAAAGACGAGCCCATCACGATTTGCGATGCCAAGGGCAAGTGCCTTGACATCATCACCATCCCCTTCTCGTTGCGTCGTAGCGCCAGCCTTGTTACCAGTCCTGCCTTCAAACTGGGCAACACCTATACGGTGAAGACAAAAGGCTACGAGAAGACCTTCACGCTTAACGAGCCGTTTACAACCATACGGTAATGCTCTCGCCTCGTCCGCTCCGTGCGGAAGGCCCTTCCGCTCCGTGCTCGTGGCCTTCGAGCGCCGTGCTCGTGGCCTGCGAGCGCCGTGCTCGTCACAAGTGCAGAAAGTAGGAAAGTAGGAAAGTTGAACCAGTTACTTGTCGATGCCTGCTTGAGTTATTACTCCGAAAGAAATTCTGAATACTCTTGGAGTATTTCCGATTACTCCGATAGTATTGGGCAGCGTTACTAAATCCCATTGACAAATGTGTCCTATAGTTTAGCAAGTTTAGTTGTTAAGAAGTTAAGAAGTTTAGATTTTTATATATATGTAAATATAAAAATTATATTTTTTTTCTTTTTTACTATAAATGCTAAACTTCTAAACTTCTAAACTACTTAACTTTTGTATTCCCGATGAGAGAAACGCCGTTTCTCGAACAGCAACATGCCGTTTCTCGATGAGCGAGAAGCCGAAGTGCCAAAGAAAGAAGAAAAAAAGAATAGCCACCAACGGATGATAGCAATTCTTGAGTTTGGGCGTCAAGTCACATAGGGACTCCTCCCTGAGCACATTTTTCCTATCAAAACAAGACATACCTTACCATATTTACATTTTTTTACCACTATTCCTTAACTTTTTTGCAGAAATCGTTTGAAAATAAAAATCTTTTCGTATATTTGCACACAGTTTCGGGGAGAAATCCGGAACTACAGATGCATAAGCTTATTATTTCGCACTTACCGAAGTAGCCTAGGAAACTTATTTTGGAATAGTTCGATTTAAGAAGCAAAGGGAAGAGTTACAAATGTGACGTTCTCTCTCAACAAGCATTAGCTATGCACACGCTTATGGCGTGGAGCATTCTTAGGATGTTGAGAGGGGTCCTAGGCTCGCCCCTTGGGTAAGTGCATAAGAGTGGCCGCGCCATTCTTTTTGCAGCCTCTTTTGCGTATATTTTATTAACCTAAATAGTAAGTGAGATGAAAAAAATTGTAATGTTTGTAGCACTATTTTCTTTTTGTGTGCTTACATATGCACAAAGAAAGACGGAAATAGTAGAACCCGTAAAGCAGAGCAATGTTGATGCGGGGAAAGTGATTAAAAGAAAAGTAGCTATTGGGCGTTTCAGTAACGAAACACAATATGCTAAAGGTATTTTTTATGACAAGGAGAATGATCCGATGGGAAAGCAAGCTCTTGACATTCTTTCTGCCAAGCTTGCTGCATCTGGTAAATTTATACTTCTTGAACGCGGAGACTTAGCCTCGTTATTAGAAGAAGCAAAAAAAAGTGACAATGGATTGGCAACTATTGGAGCAGATTATATGATTATAGGCTCTGTTACAGAATTTGGCCGTAAAAACGTAGGTAAATCAGGCGTTTTTTCAAGCACTAAGAGTCAAATTGTCGAAGCAGCAGTAGCTATTCGTCTTGTTGATGTCTCTACTGGCCTGATTATTTATTCTGACGAAGGAAAAGGAAGCGCGGAATTGACAACAAGAACTACCATGGGTGTTGGTGGTAAGGCAGATTATGATGCCACACTAAGCGACAAAGCTATATCGGAAGCAATTGGTCAGTTAGTTGAGAATATTATTAATAAATGTACAAGCAAACCTTGGCGTTCATACTTTTTGTCGTATGATTCTGATGCACAACTCATAGCAGGTGGTGCTAGTCAAGGAATAAAAGTAGGAGACACTTTCTTTGTTAAAACGAAAGGAAAGAAAGTCAAGAATCCGCAATCAGGAATGATGATAGAATTACCTGGTAAAAATATAGGAAAGGTTACCGTAACCGCTACAGCTGGTGACACACCTGAAACAGAGTATTCGTTTGTAACATTTGATGGTACTTCGACAATAGATTCCGAGAAACTGGGAGAGTATTATATAGAAGAATAATAGTTTATGAAAAAGCGTTTATTATTATCATTTCTTGCCACAGCTTGTCTTTTGATTGGCTGTAAGTCTAGTTTTCCTGTTGCTCAGCAAAGTGGAAAAGAAGACATGGCATTTTTAGTGTTCGTCGGTCCTAGTGCTACTTATGGAAATGGTTCTAAAACTGTACAAGTAGATGTTGACGGTACAAAGTTTGATGCGAAAGTAGTAAAGCCTAAAACTGCAAATAGAAAAGGTACCCAATATGGTGTTGCAACAGGACGGAGAAGTATAACTGTCACATTTAACGGTCAGACTATTTACAGTAAACAATTATTATTATCAAGTCAAGAAACAAAAATTATCAATTTGCCATGAGGAAATTATTTATTATAATTGGTTGCGTGATAGTAATGGCATCATGTTCAACCCAAAAGTCTCTTTATTCTTGGTATGATTCAGAAGATGCTACATATACTTATACCAAAAGAGGTACAGAAGAAACATTGACAAAAGCAATGGCTCAATATGAAAAAGTTATTAACAAGCAAAAGGGTATTCGAAAGACTGTTCCGCCCGGTGTTAATGCTGAATATGGATTTCTCTTATATAAAGCAGGCAAAAAAGAAGAAGGACTGGCTTTGTTAAAGGCTGAGATTAAAGCATATCCAGAGTCTGAAAAGTTTATTTCAAGAATAATTAAACAGTTAGAAAAATGAAAAAATATATAATTCTTAGTTTGGTAACAGTATTGCTGTCATCATGCGCGCAGCAAATAACAAGAGGTGAGCAGTATTCCAACATGTACAAAGAGAAGCCTCTTACCATTGCTGTAATGCCTCCTATTAATCAGACAAATCATGTTGAAGCAAAGGACTATTTCTATACAACACTTTATGCGCCTCTTTGTGAAAAAGGATATTATGTATATTCTCCTATGATGACAATGGAAATGTTCCAAGCAGAAAGTGCATATGACGCAGAAATGTTTATAGATAGTGATCTTTCGCAATTCCGAAACGTTCTTGGTGCTGATGCCGCAATGTTTACAATAATAAAATCATGGAAAAGAAATAATGTAGGTGGAAAAATCACAGCAGGCGTAGAATATATTTTACGATCAACAAAGACTGGTGAGACGCTTTACAAGCGTGAAGGACTTATAAGCGTTGATACAAGTGTTAGTGGAGGAGGTGGAGGTCTCTTTGGCGCTTTGGTTAATTTAGCTGCTACTGCAATAGCCACAGCTGCTACTGATAAAGTTGTCGCAGGTCGTATATGTACTGCCTTTGTGCTTAGTGATATGCCAGAAGGGAAATATGGTACTTTATATGATAAAGATCAGAAAACTCCAGCAGGGAAAAGCTATATTAAAGCTACTGTAAAGAAATAAAGAATCGGAGGGACTGATTGATTCCTTCATGATTCACTCTGAATATTAACCTTGCGGACTGAAGTGGCATTGCTTCAGTCCGCAGTTTGTTTACAGGTTATCGCTCGCGCCTTGCTGACTTGCCATTGTTATTGGCAATGAGAAATATCGCAATGAATCAGAGGTACCTTTCGCTGGTAAAGTTGGAAAAAACTTAAGTTAAAGTAAAAATATTGGCGAAGAATATTATAAATAAAAAAAAGTTTGTATCTTTGCGCCTAAATTAAGTATATATGAAGCATCTCATAATAAGAAACATCGGTCCACTGAATGAGGTGGATATTGCTTTGAGTAAAATCAACTTGATTATTGGACCTCAAAGTACGGGAAAGAGTTGTATCTTGAAAATTGCCAGTTTCTGTTCATGGTTAGAAAAATCAATTTCCTTAAACCAGGACAAAAGAACTTTTCTAACAAGAGAGTCTATAGATAAGAATCTGATAGCCTTTCACAACTTGCAAGGTTACGTCAATGATAATTCTTTCTTTGAATACGAAACAGATATTATGAAGTTCTCTTTTTCATTTAAAGAAAACAAATCTGATTTTGAATGGAAGGAGGGACGTTGGGATTTCAAGCGTAGTAAAATTGCTTATATTGTAGCCGAGAGGAATATTCTTTCTGTTATTCCCAATTGGTTTGAGATTGATTTCCCCAATAATAGTATCCGTTATTTTATGAAAGAATGGCAGAATGCTAGAAATAATTTAGGAACAAGAGAACAACTACCTATTCTAAATACTGGTGTCGGATACAAATACGACAAAGATAGAGGGATAGATAAAATAATACTTAATGATGGGAAAGAGTTTGGCTTGCTAAATGCTTCAAGTGGATTGCAATCCCTTGTTCCATTGTTTGTTTTCATTGATTATATTTCTAAAGATATTTTTAAATTAGATATTAAAAGCATAAAGGATCAAGATGCAAAAGTTAATTTACTCTACCAATTAAAGGAAAATCATCCTTCTGGCGAGTATATTACTATTGAAAATCACGGTATTTCCGTTGCTTCAGATGATTTACATAATATTGTTGATAACTTTACAAATTATGACCATAGCGACATTTTCCTTGAAGAGCCAGAAGAGAACCTTTTCCCTGAGACTCAACGAGATTTGGTTAATTGGTTGGTAGAGACAGTGAACGGTGAAAGGAATCACACATTGTTTATAGCTACTCATAGCCCTTATATCATGTCAGCCTTTAACAATCTGATTCAAGCTGGGGATATTATAGAGGAATCACCAGAGAAAGAGGCTGAGATTGCAAAGATTATTGGTGGCAAGCGAGCAATTAAGTACGACGATGTGGCTGCCTTTGCTATTTCCAATGGTAGTGTACATAGTATTAAAGATGATGAGTTACGACTGATGTCTCCTTCTGAACTTGATACTGTCTCAGATGACATTACTAACATTTTCAATCAATTAATTGAATTATGAGAGACATCCCAGTAAGTATCATTCGCAAGAGAAAGGACTCTCTGATAGTGTTAAAGGAAAAGAAAAGCAAGATAACACTTCTTAATCCTCAAAAGAAATTGTATCATGAAGTTAAGATTGATGGTGATTTGTATACTTTTACTGAAACCAAAGAAAAAAGATGCGATTATCTTGAAATAGGAAAAGAGACATCGGATGCTTTCTTCATAGAGATGAAAGGTGTTGATATTGATACTGCTTACGAGCAGTTGTTGGCTTCAACCAAGAACATCAATGTTGGAGATGTTAACAAGAAAGTTGCAATTGCTGTCACACCTCATATTCCAAAAGCAAACGTTAAATTTCAAAAATACATTAAGTTGTGCAAAAAGCAAGGCACAGATTTGAAAGTTGTGAATAGCGGGAGTTATTTTGCTCTCTATTAGTGACAAGAATCGGAGGATGTTTTTGATTCCTTCATGATTCACTCTGAATATTAACCTTGCGGATTGAAGTTACATAGCTTCAGTCCGCAGTTTGTTTACTGGTTATCGCTCGAGTGCACAGCGGAACCGACTTCTGTGCACTTGACGCCCAAACTCAAGAATCGCTATCATCCACTGGTAGCGATTCTTTTGTTTGAGGTAACACGAGACACGCTGTGACCTAAGGGGTGTTAGCGTTTATGTAGCCTTTCGGTTGTTAGTATGTCAGGTACGGGGTGAAAGTGACGTTAATACAGGGGGAAAGTGACTCGCATACAGGGATTAAATGACGTTGGAACAGGGAGAGAAGCAATCTCTTGCAAGTAAGCAGCGGGCGTGTCTTTAATCAGCAGCGGGCGCTGCTGATATAGGCAACGGGCGTGGCTAAAGTCAGCAGCGTTCGCTGCGTACCTGACTCACGGGGTCTCTTACCTTTCTATTTTACTATCGCAAATATAGCAAGATAAACCGAAGATTCGTCATGTACGACCTGTAGTTGAGTCACTTTTCGGTCGTTTCAATTGCTACGATTATATGTCAATGTTTCTTTAGAGCCGTGTTCAAAAAAACTCAATAAAATACGGTTTTTGCACCCTTCACTAACAAATATGGCTTGTTTTTAATGCAAATTGCTTCCGTATTTCAGCATTATTTTGTAATTTTGCAGCCAAAACAACGATTATACATTATTGATATATGAAAGAATTAGCACTGAAGTACGGATGCAATCCCAATCAGAAGCCCTCGCGTATCTTTATGACGGAGGGCGAGTTACCCATCGAAGTGATTAACGGACGCCCTGGCTACATCAACTTCCTCGACGCACTGAACGCGTGGCAGTTGGTGAAGGAGCTGAAGGAGGCTACGGGTCTGCCTGCAGCTGCCTCGTTCAAGCATGTGAGCCCTGCTGGTGCTGCAGTTGGCCTGCCGTTGAGCGACACGCTGAAGAAGATATACTTTGTGGATGACGTAAAGGGATTGGACGATAGCCAGATTGCCTGTGCCTATGCTCGTGCCCGTGGTGCCGACCGCATGTCGAGCTATGGTGACTTCGTCGCACTGAGCGATACCTGCGACGCTACCACTGCCCTACTCTTGAAGCGCGAGGTGAGCGATGGTGTGATTGCTCCTGACTATACAGCAGAAGCTATCGAGATTTTGAAGGACAAGCGCAAGGGTACGTATAACGTCATCAAGATTGACCCCACGTACAAGCCTGAACCTATCGAGCGCAAGCAGTGCTTTGGTGTGACCTTCGAACAGGGACGCAACGAGATTAAGCTCGACGATCCTGCCCTCTTCGAAAACATCCCCACCCAGAACAAGACTTTCACAGCTGATGCCAAGCGCGACCTCATCATCGCCCTCATCACGCTGAAATATACACAGTCGAACTCCGTTTGCTACGTGAAGGACGGACAGGCTATCGGCATCGGCGCTGGTCAGCAGAGCCGCATCCACTGTACGCGTCTAGCAGGCAACAAGGCCGACATCTGGTGGCTGCGCCAGCATCCGAAGGTGATGGCCCTGCCCTTCAAGGAGGGTATCCGCCGTGCAGACCGCGACAACACCATCGACGTGTATATCTCTGAGGACGAGCACGACGACGTACTGCGTGACGGTGCTTGGCAGCAGTTCTTTACGGAGCAGCCTGAGGTGCTGACGATGGCAGAGAAGAAGGAGTGGATAGCCAAGAATACCAAGGTAGCACTGGGCTCTGATGCCTTCTTCCCCTTCGGCGACAACATCGAGCGTGCCCATAAGAGTGGTGTAGAGTTCATTGCACAGGCTGGCGGCTCTGTTCGCGACGACCATGTCATCATGACCTGCGACAAATATGGTATTGCTATGGCCTTCACGGGCGTAAGATTGTTCCATCATTAATATATAAGCAGCGGACGACAGCAGACTTTTACGGACTGTCCGTGTTTGTCCGCTGTCGTCCGCTGCAAAAATATAAAACTATGAGTAAGGAGAGTGATTTCCAAGAGATACTGGAGAACGGCATTAACTTCGGACGTGGCGGTGGTCCTCGCAAAGAGGAAGATAAAGTGAAGACCAAGGCCAAGAAAAAGAAGTATATCACTGGTGCTCACGGTAGTGGCTCTGCACGGCAGAAAGCCAAATACCGTGAGCAACGGGCAAACCGACATAAGAAGTAACAAACAACAAAACTACTAACGATATGAAAAAACTAATACTACTATTACTTACCATGTTGACCACCATAGCTTCGGCACAGAAGTACGTGGGTGGCGACATTTCCGTTTTACAAAGTTACGAAGACCATAACGTCAGCTATTACGATAATGCAGGTAACAAGATTGATGATGTCCTAAAGTATCTGAAAAGTGAGTCAGTAGGCTGGAACGCACTTCGTGTTCGCCTGTTTGTAAACCCAAACAAGACTGCTCCAAACAAGAATACAGGCCAGATTGACGGCACAACAGATGCACAGGTGTGCCAGGACATCGACTATGTAGTACGTCTTGGCAAACGCGTCAAAGAGGAAGGCTTCGCTTTTATGCTCGACTTCCACTATAGTGACACATGGGCAGACCCTTCTAACCAGTGGACTCCGAAAGCATGGTTAACGCTTAACGATACCCAACTGGAGCAAAAAGTATATGAATATACCACAGAATGTCTGCAGACATTAAACGAGGCCAATGCGACCCCCGACTTCATCCAAATAGGCAACGAAGTCAGCTATGGCATGCTGTGGGGAGCATACGCCCCAACTTCCAACACAAATCGTTGTTACAGTAGTACCATTGATGCCAATTGGACACGTTTCATCAATTTGTTGAAGAAAGCTTCGAAAGCATGTCGTGACAAATGTCCTGAAGCCAAGATTATCATCCACACTGAACGTGCAGGCATTCCTTCAGCAACCAAAAGCATCTATGAGAAGCTTGCTTCGGTTGACTACGACATTATCGGTCTGAGCTATTATCCTTTCTGGCATAATGGTCTGAGCACGCTAGCGACGACCCTTAGCACACTGGCGACTAACTTCCCCAGCAAGAAAGTACAAATTGTAGAAACGGCATATTATTATCAGAACCAACCCACTGTTGATTATGATTTCTCATCGATATGGCCTATCTCTGAAAGCGGACAGGCAGCATTTGCAAAGGACCTTGTGACAGAGTTGAAAAAACATGCCAATGTCGACGGACTCTATTGGTGGTTCCCAGAGGAGAACGGAAACGGCCCAAGCAATCAGGTGCTTACAGGATGGGTAAATAGAGGTCTTTGGAACAATACGACTCACAAAGCCCATAGTGGCCTATATGAACTAAAGGCCTTTACAGGTGCCGTCGTTGAAGACACCGATGTCACTGACCAGTATATCGTCAATGCCACCTTCGACAAAGACATCAGCGGATGGACCAACACGGGAGGTACAGCCCAATGGAAGCAAAACACATGGGCACCACTTTCCAACTACTGCGAGTTCGTATGGACAGGAAATGCTATCGTCAATCAGGAAGTGGTACAGTCGCCAACATTGCCAACAGGAACGTATAAGTTGAGTGTCAACTGTGCATCAAACAGTGGTTCGACGGGCGTTCTGCTCATTGCAGGTGACCAAAGCAAGGAAATGGCTGGAACAGGGAATGTAGAAACTGCTACCGTTGAGTTTACCGTAACTGCTGAAGCTCCCGTCAAACTTGGCGTCAAACTACAAAATACGACAGCCACCTGGGTCAACTTCGACAATTTCAATCTGCAAAGGGAAGCGACTACAGGCATTGAGGCCATTAATCGTGAACCATTAACCGTCAGTCAGCATGGTTGGTACACAATAGATGGCCGTCGACTGAACGGGAAGCCCAGCCGACGAGGCATCTATATCCACAATAACCAGAAAATCGTCATTAGAAACTGAGGTCACGACCACGATAGAAGTCAAGGAGAGCGGTCTGGTAGAGGTATTCGTAACGAGCCTGTACCAGGTCGCTTTCAGCATTCAGATAGATTGCCTTGGCCTCATTGAACTCAGTGATGGTAGCCTTGCCATTCTCGTACTTAGCTTGCGTCAGCGTGAAAGCATCCTTACTGGAGGCTGCTGCGGCCACGCTACTGGTGTACTTGGAACTGGCGGCAAGGGCATTGTAATAAGCCTGTTGTATCTCCTTGTAGAGCGACTTCTTGACATTGTCGAGCTGTAACTGCTGGATTTCTCGATCCAGTTTAGCGTTACGGATGTTATTGCGCGTCTGGAAACGATTGAAAATAGGCACGCTCAGATTCAGACCGACATACTGCGAAAAGTTATTTTTCAGCTGAGTAGCAAAAGCGTCAGCTTTCACGCCGTTAGTCTTATAATAATTGGTCTGTAAACCAGCACTGAGACTAAGCGTCGGATAGAGACCAGCACGAGCAATCGCTATCTGTCGCTCACTGGCAGAAAAGCGTAGCTGCTCAGCCTGCACTTCGGGCTTCATCGCTAAAGCCTCCTGATAAATGATGTCAGGAGAGACAAGTTGCGATGACATCGCAACAGAGTCAACTGTGGGACGGACAATCGTAAAGCCTTCAGGTGAAGGAAGTTCGAGAAGCTGAGAGAGGGTGAGGAGAGAGAGCTGCAGGGTGTTGTCGGATTGAGTGGCAGCCATACGCGCCTTGGCGAGAGTAGCCTGCTGTTGAGAAAGCTGAGCCTGACTGGCCTTGCCATTGTTGACGAAAGCCTGAAGGCGAGCAACCTGTGCCGAGTCGATGTCGATTTGGCGATGGGCCACGTCAGCCATCTCCATGTTATAAAGAATCTGTACGTAAGCCTGAGCCACCTGCATGCGGATGTCGTTGCGTGCCTTCTCAAGGTCGTGCGTGGCAGCTTCGAGATTCAATTGGTTCAGCTTGATGGTGTTTGGAATTTGGAAACCTGTAAAGAGAGGAACGTTGGTGCCAAGCGACAGACTGGTGCTCGATGTAGAGCGGTTGGTATAGGTGTTGTTGAGCGTCAATCCGCGACCAAAACTGAAACTCTCAGAAGCTGACGCGTTGAGGTCTGGCAGACGCGAATTCTTAGCAGTAGACAACTGGAGTTCGCGTTGCTCACGATTATGCTCGCGCTGTTTGATGCTGATGTTATGCTCGACGGCATATTCAGTACACTGGCGGAGTGACCAAGGAGTCTGCGCCCCTGCGGGGCTAAATGATAAATGATAAATGATAAATGATAATAAAACAGACTGTTTCATAGCTTAATTCTCCTTATCTTCGTCGGCAATGATTTCAGGACCACGCACTTTTTCTTTGGCGGTCAGTCCCTTCTTAATCTCGATGTTCACACCGTCAGAGAGACCCGTCTCGACATAGCGGCGGTCGTAGTTCTTCTCACCTACAGAATCGGTGAGCACGTAGACGAAGGTCGAGTCGCCACTGAATTCGATGGCACTCTCGGGGATGGTGAGCACCTTATCGGCACGGGCCAGCACAATCTCAGCGTTGGCACTGTAGCCAGAGCGAATCTTGGCAGCACCTTTCTTGCCCACGTCGGAATCGCGAGACATCGTGACGGCAGCCTTGATTTCAAACTGGTTGGCACCATTGGTCTCTGTGGCCTTAGGCGAGATATACTCCAAAGCAGCATCGAAGGTCATATCCTGCAGGGCACCAATAGTAATCTTCAAGGGGATACCCATAGAGAGCTGTCCCACCTCTGTCTCATCAATGTTGCCACGGAAGATGAGGTCGTTCATATTGGCCACAGTAGCGATGGTGGTACCGTCGTTGAAGGTGTTCGAATTGATGACTGAGTTACCTACCTTAACGGGAATATCGAGGATGACACCACTGATGGTAGAGCGAATGAGCGTCGATGAAGCAGAGGCATTGCTCTTCGAGAAACCGTCACGAACCACCTGTAAAGCATCCGTCGCAGCACTCAGCTCGTGCTTGGCCTGACGCAACTGCTGCGATACCTTGTCAAACTCGTCAGCAGAAACGAGCTTCTGGTCGTAGAGGTTCTTTTCGCGATCATAGTCGACCTTAGCCTGTTCGAGATTGATGTCAGCCAGACGTACGCGAGCCTCAGCATTCGACAGCGAACCCATATCGGGAATCACCTTCACTTTGGCGATGACCTCACCCTGCTGAACAAAGTCGCCAGCCTCCTTCAGAATCTCTGTGATGATACCAGAAATCTGAGGTTTGACGTAGACCTCGTTGCGAGGCTCAATCTTACCTGTGATGATGGTCGTCTTCTGGAGGCTGTCCAATTTAGGCGTAAACTCGGAGTACACAATCTCCTTGGGTTGGCTCTTCTGCCATAGGAACACGAAGGTTCCGATGAAAATCAGCGCGATAATTGCGGCGATAATCAGTTTGCTGTACTTTTTCATAATTATGTTGTTGTTTTATTGTTTCTATATTATGGTGTCAGCGGGGAAACCGCTGACCACGCTATTATTCATCACGCATGGCATCAACAGGTTTGATGCTCATAGCTCTAGCGGCGGGTGCAAGACCAGCCATAACACCCATTGTACTGACCATAAAGGCTGCAAGGATAGCTGTCCAGAAGCCTATCTGGAAGTGGGCTGCGACGATGCCGTCTTCCGTATTTCCCATTTCGAGCATCTGCAGGATTAGGACTCCAAAGAGAATGCCACTCATGCCTGCTACCAGCGTCAGTACGATGCTCTCCGAGATGATCTGAGAGAGTATCATCTTCGGCGTAGCACCAATGGCGCGACGAATACCAATCTCAGTGGTACGCTCGCGAACGGTGACCATCATGATATTCGATACACCAATAGCACCTGCCAACAATGTTCCAATACCCACAAGCCAAATGAGGAAGTTGACACCCTTAAAGAGGTTGTCCAGCATCTGGAACAGTACCTCGGTGTTAAACACCATCGCGCCCTGTTCGTCAGTTGGATCAATCATGTGGGCACGAGCAATGGTCTCGCGGATACGGTCGGTAACGCTCGACATGACTACACCAGGACGGCCTGTCACGGCAATCAAGTCAACAGCATTACCGCGGTTATAGGTCTGCTGCATAAAGGTTAGCGGCAGGATGACGCCCGTACCGTTTTCTCCGCTGATGTTAACGCCCTCGCTCATATTGTAGTCGACACCAACTATCTGATAGTAGATATTATCGATGCGGATGCGTTTGCCACAGGGGTCGCCACCACCAGGAAATAGTTCCTTGTAGGTTTTCTTCTGTATGACGCACACCTTACGGTGGTCGCGAATGTCAGCCTCATCAATGTATCTGCCGTAGAACAGTTTCGGTTCGTTGACCCGCTGGTAGTCGGGCATAGCCCCACTGACGCCAACAGTGGCTTTGCGGTCTCCGTAATAAGCTGTGCCACCATTCGAAAAAAGCAGGGGTGTAATGACATCAAGTTCAGGGACGCTACGACGTAAACGGTCTATATCCTTGTAGTCCATATGCCAATAACGACCTTTACGGAAGCCCTTATATGCCTTGCTCGTAGGTTGTGCCCACACTAAGGCGCTGTTTGTGGCAAAACCCGCAAAGTTCTGCTGAAGCATTTCTTTCAGACCTTGACCACCACCCATCAGCGCAACGAGCATGAAGACACCCCAGAAAACACCGAAGCCAGTCAGGAACGAGCGCGACTTGTTACGCGTCAGAGTGTCGAGTATTTCTCTATATGTATCTAAATCTATTCTCATAACCTTTTTATCTAGTAATACTAGTTATTCTAGTTGGACTAGTCGGCACGAAGCGCCTCAATAGGACGAATGCGACTTGCCTTATAGGCTGGGATGAGTCCTGCGATCGTTCCTGCAATGATCATTACCAGCGTGGCCTCCACACAGACATCCAGTCCGACTGTCGGATCAAGGAACATCGTAGCCTTGAACAATCCGGTATCAATGGTCTCGTGACCTATCGTTGCGTCCATATATTCATTGGCGAAGATGCCTAACAGCATGCCGATATATCCGAAGATGGTGGTGATAATCACACTCTCGATGATAATCAGTCGCAGGATGTTCCAAGGTTTGGCACCGATAGCCTTACGAATACCAAACTCATGGGTACGCTCCTTCACGGTGATGAGCATGATGTTGGATACGCCCACGATTCCAGAGAGTAGCGTAAACAATCCCACTATCCAAAGAGCAGTGCGGATAATGCCGATACCCTTTTCCATCTGCAGGTTCTGTGTGAAACGGTTCCACAGCCAGACAGCGTCTTCGTCTTCAGGATGTGCCTGATGTTCGGCATTCAGCCGGTGACGGTAGCTGCGCTCAAAATCCTCGTTAGCCTTCTCCGTCGGCAGTCCGTGGAAAGTAAATTCGATGCGTCCAGCGTCATCGGTATTAGCACCGTAGATGCGCTTGATAGCCGTATAGCTGCTGAATACCTCTGAGCGTCCATTCTCCTGTTCTTTATAAATACCAACCACTTTGAACGCAAAGTTTCCAACGTTCAGGAAGTCGCCGACGCGGCACTTCAGTTCCTTTACCTGTTTGTTGCCTAACACCAGCACTTTGCGGCTTTCCTTCACATCAATCTCATTGATGAAACGGCCTTGCAACAATTCCACCTTATTAATTTTCGTATGATTAGGGTAGACGCCGCTGATGCTTGTTGACAGATATTGCTGACCAAAACTGATAGTTGATGACGTGTTGTACTGTGCACCTACCTCATCAACGTTCTCAGAAAACTCCTGCGCTGTAATCGTCATATCGCTCTCATGCAGACGGATGTCACGTCCTTCCTTTAGTCCCTGATAGGGTTTAGATGTCCATCCGCCAAAGACGACCATTGAGGACGACAGGAAACGCTCGCTCTGCTTCAGATTGGCATTAATGAGACCGTTACCGGCACCCAACAACACAATAATCATGAAGATGCCCCACGCCACCGCAAAGCCTGTCAATGTCGTACGGAGTTTATTCCGTCGCGCTGTCTGCCATATTTCTGTAAATATGTCTTGCATAGCTTACTTCATCATACCGTTAATGCCAAACGGGCTGGCATCGTGGTTCAAATTTTCTTCGATTTCTCCGATAATACCATCTTTGATATGAACAATCTTGTTCGTCTCATTAGCAACACCACTCTCGTGCGTTACCACCACGATGGTCATTCCGTCGTCCTGATTCAACTTCTTCAACAGTTGCATCACCTCAACAGAGGTCTTCGAATCGAGGGCACCTGTCGGCTCGTCAGCCAGGATGATCTGAGGCTTCGTAATCAGTGCACGAGCAATAGCCACACGCTGCTTCTGTCCACCAGAAAGCTCGTTGGGATAATGCTCAGCCCAATCCAAGAGTCCTAAACGCTCCAGATATTCCAGCGCAAGGGTGTGTCGCTTTTTGCGCGACACCCCTTGGTAGAAAAGTGGCAACTCAACATTTTCTACTGCTGTTTTAAACGAGATGAGATTAAATGACTGAAAGATAAAACCTATCATGCGGTTACGGTAGTCGGCAGCCTTGCGCTCAGAGAGGTTCCAGATGGGGACGCCTGCTAACTCGTAAATGCCTGAATCGTAGTTGTCCAAAATACCTAATATATTCAGTAAGGTACTCTTGCCAGAACCAGAGGCACCCATGATAGAGACGAACTCGCCCTTCGCAATGTCAAGGGTTATACCCTTCAACACGTGTAATGGTTGCGCACCTTGATAGGTCTTGTGAATGTCTTGTAAGTGTATCATGAAAACAAACTTTTTACCTTAAGTTCTATTCATTAGACGAAGCTTCTTCGCCGAAAGTTGCAGTGTATTCGCTTTTAACATCTTCTAACGTAATGCCAAGCAACTGCATCTGTCGGAAGAGTTCCGGCAGTCGTTCCTTCATAAACTCCTGCTTGCGCTCCTTCAGAATCTGCTTCTTGGCACCAGGTGTCACGAAATAGCCCAGACCGCGTTTATTATATATAATGTTCGCGCGTGAAAGCTCATCGTAAGCCTTGACAGCCGTATTGGCGTTGACCTCCAGCATCACCGCATATTCGCGCACACTCGGAATGCGGTCGTCGTCTTTATATTTTCCTGCGAGTATCTCATCACAGAGGCGATCGGCCATCTGGATGTATATCGCTTTGTCGTTAGTAAATATCATAAGTTTTCCTCTTTAATTTATTTTGTTAAACGTTCAGCCACTTGTTGTTGATGACCTGCATACGGGTAAACAGCTTATAGGAAGCCCAGTAGTGGAACACGATGAGGACACACAACGTCGTGTTAAGAATATAGAAGAAGGGATGGAATGTCTGGTTGTATGTTTCCGTCTTCTCGTCCCATGTTCCTGAAATGAACTCCACATCTGGGTGAATCTGGTTCAGCAGCATAATTAATAGGATGCCGACAACGGCAATCGTAGCACTGGTAAATAGGAACTGCTGGCGACGGAACAGCGTACCGCCTACGATATAGAGCGAGTGAACATAGAACACAAAGGTAAAGAACCACCAAACCATCTGCCAATCGTTATGGAATATAGCTTGGCTAATAACTTTAGTATATAAGATGGGTACACCCCAGATGATGACTCGACCTGTCACCCAGTCAACAAACACACGCATGGCGTCAGCCAATACGTAGGCACCAATCGTAATGACCATCATCCAGAAAACGGAAAGGATGATGCTGATGACGTATTTCTCCAGATTGGAAACGGGCCAGAGCAAGAAGGCTGAGCGTTTGCGAGTGTCTTTCATACCTGAAAACAAAAAGCTTGCTGCAAAAAGCATAGAGAAACAGAAGAAAATGAGACCGAAAGCGATGGTCGACCCTACATAATTGACATATATGTCGATGACATGCTCCGATGGCCAGTTGCTTACCAAATCATCGTAATTACTACCCTGCACGCGAGTAAAGAATAGGTTGGCCATAAACATGACCAGCGTAAAGATGCCAAAGAGGCGAATCCACGTCTTGCGCAGTACGAGGAACTGGCACTTGAGTGCCTGCGAGAATCTTGTTGTATTGAAAGTACTCATTTTGATTGCGTTTTAAAGTTAAACAAAAGTTCGAGGTTCACTTGCGTCTCAGCATCGCCATCCTGACGCTTGGTAATAACGGCATTGCCCTGAAGTGTGGGTTCGGCATAGAGAACGGTGTCGTCCATCTGCTGGGGCGAACGGTATTCGAAGGTGTAGGCATCCTGTATCTCCTGCATCGAGGCATTCAGCAATACCGAGTGCTGGTCGAGTATCAGAATGTGGTCTAACATCTGCTCCACGTCGTGTACCTGATGGGTAGAGATGACAACGGTGCGCTCCTCAGTCATGTGCTGGGCAATGACCTTGCGGAACTGCGACTTCGAGGGGATGTCAAGTCCGTTGGTAGGTTCGTCCATTAATAGATACTTGGTGTTGGTAGCCATCGCGAAGGCGATATAGGCCTTCTTACGCTGACCCATCGACAGTTCGCCTAAACGCACGTCGGCTGGCAGTTCGAAGTCTGCCAAACAATCCTTCAACACCTCATCCGAGAAGTTGGGATAAAAAGGTTTATAAAGCTTTACGTATTCAGAAAGACAGATGGCAGGCATCTCGAACTCCTCTGTGACGAGGAAGATGTCGCGCAGCATCTCGGGCTCGCGCTTTGTGGTTGCGATACCATCGCAACATACAGAACCGCAAGAAGGACGCAGCAAGCCTGATAGCAGGTAGAGCAGCGTACTCTTGCCCGTTCCGTTCTTTCCCAACAGACCGTAGATGCGGTTTTCCTCCAGCTTGAGGCTGAAATCGTCGAATACCAGATGCTTGCTTCCGGCATACTTGAAACTGATGTTCTTTACTTCAATCATAACGTTGTATTTTGGTTTATTGAGTCTCTGTATTAGTGTACCACTTAAATAGTACACTGCAAAAGTAGATATTATTCCCTCTACTTCCAAATAATTCGATAAAAAAATGCATTCCTTTAAGGCTATTTAACTTTTTTGCCTCGCGCGAACTTTATATTTATATAGGAGATGACAACAGCCTCCTTCTATACCTTCTAAGCAGTCCAAAATAAACCGTCAACAAATGTTAATTGAAAATCATTCGTAGATTTTCCTACTACAGCTATTGTTTATTTGGTGTATTTTACATACCTTTGCACCCCGAAACCATTTTAATTAAACAAAACAACACTCAAATCGATGATTAACCTGCGCAAATATATAGCAGTCATTATCATGATCGCACTCCTTCCACTGGCATCCTTTGCTCGAGACCAGCAGGACGATCCTTACGGCAATAAACTATTGCAAGAGGTACGTACTACCTTTAATCAAAACAATGAACAAGCGTTCTACGACGCTATCAACAAATATCGCAACTACCTTCGTGGACAAGACGACACAAGTGCCTTCTACCTCAGTTGGAAGAACGAGGTGCTCTACGACATCAACCACAACCACTTCTATCGAGCCCTACGCAAAACGATGTCTATGCAGAAAGACATGGAAGAGCATGGTGCTAAAAAAGATTTGTATAAAACCACCCATCTACGAGGTATCATCTATTCACTGCGTGGTAACATTCCCCTTGCCCACCAATATTTCGAGAAGGCACTGGAACAAGTAGACCATTCACAGCCTGGCAACCTCGTCTCACTCTATATGGACCTGTCAAACATAGAGATGGACACTCAACCCAGAGAGGCTATGAAGCATCTCAATTGTGCCATCGAAATAGTCAAGGCAAATGGTATCAGCTATGAATACAGTGACGCAATCGGATTTAAAGTCATTGTGGCCTATGCCATGCGCGACTGGAAGCAGGTGAATGATGCCTTTGAAGAATATATTAAACTGCAAAAGGTACTGGGACAGAATTTCAGCACCACATATTATAATTACGCTGTCATCTGCAAGGCTGTTGCCGACAAACGCTATGATGAAGCGCTCCAACAAACAACAAAGCTAACCAACACTACAGATATATATAAATTTCAAACGGAAATCTATGAGTTAGCTGGCGATACTCAGCGAGCCTTTGCTGCGCAGAAGCGCTATATGGAGGTGAAAGACTCTGTGAACAATGTCATCATGAGCGAGGAGATGGTTGGATCAGCCAACGACTTGCAAGATGCAGAACAGCGTCATGAGGCTATCGCCAAACGCAACCGACAGTTGATGTGGACTATCAACATCATCATCTTCGGTGCCTTGCTCATAGGTTTCCTCATCTATCGCATGAACCGCCTTCGCTACATGCGTCATCTGAAAAAACAGAACCGCGAACTGCTCATTGCCCGTGACAAAGCGCTGGAATCAGAACGTATGAAGATCAGCTTCCTGCAGAACATGAGTCATGAGATTCGCACACCGCTGAACGTTATTAGCGGCTATGCCCAGATTATCAGCAATCCCAAAGCATTGATAACGGATGCGGAACGAAGTGACATGGCACTACGCATCACTCATAGTACCAATAATATCGTCCGCATCGTGGACGAAATTTTGGACATCTCAGACAAAGAAAGCATCCACTATCTTGACAAAACAGACCTTGTGAGTTGCAACATGCTAGCACGCGAGGTCATTGAACCCTACATCGATCAGCATTCTGACGTTGAGATGCGTTTAGAAACTTTGCTAAAAGACAGTTGCAAAATTATGACGAACCGTCGGGAAGTAGAGAAAATCTTGAACCATCTGATAGATAATGCCTTCAAGTTCACGCAGCAAGGCTCTGTTACACTGCGTGTCTATCAAGGCAAATCTGACAACATGATCTGTTACAGCGTTACTGATACCGGTTGTGGCGTTAAAGAGGGTGAAGAAGAGAAGATCTTCGAGCACTTCTTCAAGTCAGATATCTATAAGGAAGGTGTAGGCTTAGGCCTTTCACTGGCACGACGCTTAGCCAGAAAACTGGGTGGCGACGTCATCCTTGACACCCAATACAGGGACGGGGCCCGCTTCATTCTCAAACTACCAAAAGAGTAATTTGAGTATTTTCAACCTCGTTGATCAACACCCCACATCATCTTCTCGCGTAGCGTATGGAAGTACCTCGTGCCTGCCCGTTTGATGACTTTCACACGATAAGGAGCATTGCGAAGGGTCAGTTTTGTTGTGTCATCTAACTTTTCACTGCGCCCGTCAAGAGCCACCAGAAAGTTGTGTGTACGGCTCTCGATAGTCAGCTTGATTTCCGAATCCTCTGCCACAACAATAGGACGGACATTCAGGGAATGAGGTGCTACAGCTGTCAGCGAGAATACATGTGTTCCTGGCACAATGATAGGACCACCATTTGACAATGAATATGCTGTAGACCCCGTAGGTGTACTGAATATCAGTCCGTCAGCCTGATAGGTTGTCAGATAGTCACCATTGATGGTGGTATGAATGGTTATCATCGAAGCATTGTCGCGCTTCAGGATAGCCACGTCGTTGAGAGCACACTCATAGCCTTGCAACGGCTGACCGTCTGTCTCCACCTGTATCACAGCACGCGTATCTACCGTATAATCGCCCTCATATAGTGCCTGAATGGTACGTTCTATCTCCTGTGCATTAACATCAGCCAAAAAACCTAAGCGTCCGATATTGATACCTAAGATAGGTATCTGCTTGTCTCTCACCATGCTGGCAGCACGTAGAAACGTACCGTCACCACCCATCGATACGACAAAGTCTGCATCAAAATTGCTACCGTCTATCACCTGCACACCATGTAAAGGCAAGTGCTGACCAGCAGTAATGAAGTCATAAAACTCACGTTCAATACACACATCAGCTTGTCGCTGTGTCAGACAAGCTAGCAGTTTCTGGACGGAAACCGACTTCTTGGGTTGATAGGTGTTACCAAAAATGGCAAACCTTAGTTTTCGTGATGCCATAAGTTTTTTTGCTTTTTTCGATGTTTATTCGCAAAGATTTCGTATCTTTGCACCATAAATAGTGCGAGGCTGCTTATGCTCGGCAGACGATAGCAAGCTATCTCTGCTCTCGCTTAATCGCAGCTTTGCGCCTGCAAAGATAATGAAAATAAGTGAATAGGCATAAAAAGTAAGCGAAAAAATGACTAAACTGAGTGTAAATATCAATAAGATTGCCACGTTACGCAATGCTCGTGGTGGCAATAATCCTAACGTGCTAGCTGTAGCACGCGATGCAGAAATTTTTGGAGCACAGGGAATTACGGTTCACCCTCGTCCTGACGAACGCCACATCCGCTATCAGGATGTTCGCGACATCCGTCCACTTATCACCACCGAATTTAATATCGAGGGAAATCCCATCCCGTCGTTTACCGAACTGGTTTTGGAAGTAAAGCCCACACAGGTAACATTGGTACCTGACGGACACGACCAGATTACCTCCAATCATGGATGGGATACTCTGGAGAACAAAGCATTCCTGACGGATATCTGCAAGACCTTCAAGGAGGCAGGCATCCGCGTCAGCATCTTTGTTGGTGCAGATCCACACATGGTGGAAGGTGCTAAAGCGTGTGGCGCTGATCGTGTAGAGCTTTATACTGAGCCCTATGCTTCTGGCTATCAGGCTAATCGCGAGGCTGCCATCGCCCCGTTCATTGCCGCTGCCGAAGAAGCACGTCGCGTAGGTTTGGGGCTTAACGCAGGTCATGACCTGTCGCTCGAGAACCTGCACTACTATCACCAGCAGATTCCTTGGACAGACGAGGTCAGCATTGGACACGCCCTTATCTGCGACGCCCTCTACCTCGGACTTAAGGAAACCATCAAACAGTATCTACAAGCACTTAAATAAATTACTATGAAGAAGGTATATGTATTTCTAGCTGACGGCTTCGAGGATGTCGAGGCCCTCATTCCTGTCGATGTACTACGTCGCGGAGGTGTTGACGTAACAACGGTAAGCATCACTGACTTCCCTCTGGTACAGTCAGCTCATGGCGTTAACATGGAGGCTGACATCATGTTCGAGCAGGGTGACTTCTCGGATGCCGACCTCATCTTCTTGCCTGGCGGTATGCCTGGCGCCTCGAACCTCTTCGCACACAAAGGCGTCTGCAAGGCCGTTGTCGACCAGTTTGCTGCTGGCAAAAAGGTCGCTGCTATCTGTGCCTCGCCTGCAGTTGTACTGGCTCCATTGGGTATTCTTGAGGGCAAGAAGGCCACTTGCTATCCTGGCTTTGAGCAAGCCTTGGAGGATGCGAAATATACTGGCGACCTCGTTACCGTCGATGACAATGTCACCACTGGTGAGGGTCCTGCCGCTGCCTTCCCCTTCGCTTATGAACTGCTTGCCCAGTTGGTTGACAAGAAGACCTCCGACCAGATTGCCGAAGGTATGCGTTTCAAGCACCTGATGGCCTGATGGATTACATCATCATTGTTGCAGGCGGTAAAGGCCTGAGGATGGGAAGTGATATTCCCAAACAGTTCCTGCCCATTGGTAGGAAACCGGTGCTGATGCGTACGCTCGAAAGATTCCGCGAGTACTCCCCCACCCTGCAGATTATCCTCGTATTGCCCAAAGCCCAGCAGGACTATTGGCACCAACTTTGTAAAGACTATAACTTCGAGGTGGAATATGTCTTAGCCGATGGTGGCGAGACACGATTCCACTCCGTACAGAACGGCCTGGCAAAGATTCCTGACGATGCCGAGGGAGTCGTCGGCGTCCACGACGGCGTGCGCCCATTCCCCAGCATCGACGTCATTCGCAATTGTTACGAAACAGCACGCACGGCAAAGGCCGTTATTCCCGTCATCTCTGTCGTAGAAACGGTTCGTCACCTGCAAGGAAACACTTCCGAGACAGTTCCTCGTGATGACTACCGCCTCGTGCAGACACCACAGACATTTGACATCCAATTGTTGAAAGCTGCCAACCGCCAACCTTATCGTGATGATTTTACAGACGATGCTAGCGTCGTCGAGAGTTATGGGCACTCGATAACATTGGTAGAGGGTAATCGCGAGAACATCAAGATCACAACACCCTACGACCTGAAAATTGCAGAAGTGTTAGTATAATAATTAGTCCGAAAAAGTCCGCTGTCGTCCGCTGCTAAAACAAAAACGATGAACAGTATTCTGCAACAAGATATACAATACCTGCCTGGGGTTGGTCCCAACAGGCGGAAGATGCTCAGCGAAGAGCTGGACATCCATACCTTTGGCGACTTGTTGCAGTATTATCCTTACAAGCACGTAGACCGCAGCAGACTCTACAGCATAGGCGAACTCAATGGCGACATGCCATTCGTACAGGTAAAAGGCCATATCCTGAGTTTTGAGACCTTCAAGATGAGTGCCCGCAAGGAACGCGTCGTTGCACACTTTACGGACGGCTCTGGAAAAGTGATGGACCTGACGTGGTTCAACGGAGGCAAATATGCTAAGCAGAGCTACGCCATCGGCAAAGAGTATATCGTCTTCGGACGTCCTAACGTCTACAACGGACGCATCAATGTAACCCACCCTGACATCGACGCCGCAGATAAGCTGGAGCTGTCGGCTATGGGCATGCAGCCCTATTACAACACGACGGAAAAGATGAAAAAGATGGGGCTCAACTCCCGTTCTGTCGAGCGTCTGACAAAAGCGCTCCTCGATGTGCTCAAGGAGCCCCTGCCAGAGACCCTGCCAGATTTCATCACCCAGAAGTTGCATCTGATGAGCCGCGACGAGGCCCTGCGGAAGATTCACTATCCGCAGAATGCCAAGGAACTGGAACAAGCTCGCGTCCGTCTGAAATTCGAAGAGCTGTTCTACGTGCAGCTGAATATTCTAAGGTATGCCAGTGACCAGCGACGGAAATATAGAGGGTATGTCTTCTCGCAGGTTGGTCAGTGTTTCAACGATTTCTACCACAACCATCTGCCATTCTCGTTGACAGAAGCCCAGAAACGTGTTATTCGTGAAATCCGCAAGGACATGGGAAGCGGACGGCAAATGAACCGTCTGCTGCAAGGCGACGTTGGCAGTGGCAAGACTCTCGTCGCGCTGATGTCGATGCTCATCGCACTGGACAACGGCTATCAGGCCTGCATCATGGCTCCTACAGAAATACTGGCCGAGCAACACCTCAAGACTATCATGGACTTCCTGCAGGGCATGGACATCCGTGTGGCCTTGCTGACTGGTATTATTAAAGGCAAGAAACGACAAGAGATTCTCGATGGCCTGCTAGATGGAACAGTTCAAATACTCGTGGGTACCCATGCCGTGATTGAAGATACGGTACAGTTTGCACGTTTGGGTATGGTGGTCGTTGACGAGCAGCACCGCTTTGGTGTTGCCCAACGTGCCAAACTCTGGAGCAAGAGCGCCAATCCGCCCCATGTGCTCGTCATGACAGCTACCCCCATTCCTCGTACACTGGCTATGACCCTCTATGGCGATCTCGACGTCAGCGTTATCGATGAGTTGCCACCAGGCCGTAAACCCATTGTTACCCAACACGTGTTTGACCGTTCATTGCCGTCACTTTATGATGGTATCCGCAAACAGATACATCAGGGTCGTCAGGTGTATATCGTCTTCCCACTCATAGAAGAGAGCGAGAAGATAGACCTTAAGAACCTTGAAGATGGTTTCGAAGTGCTTAAACAAGTGTTCCCTGAGTTCCGCCTCAGCAAGGTTCACGGCAAGATGAAACCTGCCGACAAGGAGGAGGAGATGCGTAAGTTTGTCAGTGGCGAAACACAGATTCTTGTGGCCACAACCGTCATCGAGGTGGGGGTCAACGTGCCTAACGCTTCCGTCATGGTCATTCTCGATGCCCAGCGTTTCGGACTTTCCCAGCTCCATCAGCTCCGTGGACGTGTAGGCCGTGGTGCCGACCAGAGTTATTGCATTCTGGTCACTGGCGTCAAACTTGCAGACGACACCCGCAAGCGCATTGATATCATGTGCGAGACCAACGATGGTTTCCGTATTGCAGAGGCCGACCTCAAACTACGTGGTCCAGGCGACCTTGAGGGCACCCAACAGAGCGGTATGGCCTTCGACCTGAAGATTGCCGATATTGCACGCGACGGACAACTGGTACAACTGGCTCGCGACGAGGCCCAGCAGATCATCGATGACGACCCAACTTGTACCTCTGAGCGCTATGCTATTTTGTGGTATCGACTGCGCGAATTACGTAAGACGAACATCAACTGGGCCGCAATTTCTTGACCCACATCAAGCGTTTAAGTGTTAAAACACACAAATAAAACTTAAACAATTGTCAGTTTTATGCAGGTTTCAAACAATATTTATTACCTTTGCAGCGTTTTATTACCGTAAGACGAGTATTACGGACATAACCGAAAAAACTAATTTGTAATGAAGATTGTAACAAAAATTGCATTTCTGGCTTTAGCAGCTATGAGCTCTCTCCCGATGATGGGACAAGACTTATTGGCACGCCAAGCACCCATCGACCGAAAAATGAAAGCCGTAGACAGCGTTGCTCTACAGCATATTATCTATACAGAAAATTACGATTCTCCAGCTGAAGACCTCTATGAGGAATGGAGCAATAAATACGCCCACCACGAGACTGCGCTGCCCGATTCCTTCCGTATTTCGCTGAAGGATTTCTGCATGCCTACCGATAATCGTTTGGTGACCTCGAACTTCGGTGCACGCTGGGGACGCCAGCACAAGGGTATCGACGTCAAGGTCTATATTGGCGACACCATCCGCGCAGCCTTCCCTGGTAAAGTTCGCGTTGTTCGCTATGAAGGTCGTGGTTATGGTAAGTACGTGGTCATCCGCCACTACAACGGTCTTGAGACCATCTATGGTCACATGTCGAAGCAGCTCGTCACAGAAAATCAGGAGGTACGTGCCGGCGATCCTATCGGACTGGGTGGCAACACTGGCCGTAGCACGGGTTCTCACCTGCATTTCGAGACACGCCTCTGTGGCGTAGCCTTGAATCCAGCCTTGATGTTCGACTTCCGCAATCAGGACGTTGTTGACGACTACTACATGTTCCATAAGTCCAGCTATCAGCGTGAATCATCTGTAGCCAACCGCCTACGTGGTGTTGGTGGCGGCAGCATTAAAGCCGACAATGAAGATGTGGAATTGGCAACAGCAGCTCCTGCAGCCAGCTATTCTCAGGAGTCCCGCTTCCACAAGGTTAAAAAGGGTGAGACACTCTATTCCATTGCCAAGCATCGTGGCACATCTGTCGAGTCTATTATGAAGCTGAACCACCTGAAGAAGAATGCCAAACTGAAGGCAGGTCAGATTCTGAAGTACAATTAAGCAAACAGTCAATAAATCTAAGAGCGGACAATGTGCATTGTCCGCTTTTTCTTTGTCTGTAATCTAAGAATTACTCAAATCGAAGTGTTGAATTAAAAAATATGCCATTTCCTTTGTCGATTCAAAAATAATACCTAAATTTGCATCATAAAACGAAAGTTATGGAAGAAAAGAGATATCCACAATTTGAAGAGGAAGAAGGTGTTGGTATGTGTTGTGAGCCTGCCTCAGACAATGCAATGTTGGAATATGCATCACCTTTACTTGAAAACTATGACAAGATTGCAGATATAGGACCGCAGTCTGTCGAAGAAATGTATGCAGATCTCAGCGTAGCAGAAAAGGAGATGAAAGACCCGCAACAATGGGATACTCTCAACAACTTCATGACTGGATTTAAACAAACACACGCCACATGGTTCAAGTAATTTGGCGCAAGAAAGCTCTTGTAACAGGGGGGGACAGGCACGCTGTTACAAGCAACTTTTTGTTGCTCAGGTACTTATAAAGAAAGTTAAATTAAAGTGCTGCGTAATTTAGGAATATATGAATAGATTCTTCCTTTCGCTACTAATGCTGTATGTGACGAGTATCGCATGGGCAGACGTTGAAATCAACGAAAAGAATTTCCCTGACCCGAATTTCCGAAATTGGATACTGTCGCAGCCATTTGGCAAAGACGGTGTGCTGTCTGACAAGGAGATTGCTGACATTACGGAGATGAATGTGTCAAACAAAAACATTCATGACCTGAAGGGAATAGAATACTTTACGGCATTGGAAAGCCTTAACTTAGACAAGAACCAAGTCAAGTACATCGATGTCTCGAAAAATAAGGAATTGGTATATCTAAGGGTTGAATGGAACCAGTTAACCTCACTTGACGTTTCGAAAAATGAAGCGATGCGATTCTTGATGTGTGGCGGCAATTCTCTTACAGAACTTAACACGTCAGGATGTACTGCACTCGAACGGATACGCTGTTGGCACAATCAGTTCAATGGTGCGACCATGGATTCTCTGATAAGGAACCTGCCAATTGTCACCAAGGCAGAACTATGTATCAGAAGCAATACAAATGATCGGAATACGATGACTTCTTCACAAGTGACTGCGGCAAAAGCTAAAGGATGGTTGCCAAAACATCTCGTAGAGCGCACATGGGAAGAATATGCTGGCACCGAGCCTCTTCCTGTAGTGATTACTGATGAGCTAATCAGGGATTCGTTAGTAGTATTATCACAATTTGTCTTTCCAGAAGAAGTAAAACCTCTTATAAAGACTCAATGGGGACAGCATTACCCATTCAACCTGCTATGCCCTGAGACAGACAACAATAATGGTGAGAATACTTACAAACTGGCTGGCTGTGGCCCTGTAGCTATGGCTCAGGTGGTGAATTATCACCGCTATCCGTCAATGAGCCCTGATGGGAAGTATGAATATGACTGGAGCCAGATGTTCCACTCGCTGACTTCTAACGTGCAGAAAGAGGGAATAGTTGCTGTAGCAAAGCTCATCAGCGACTGCGGCGTATCATCCTTTACCGAATATGGAGACGAACGGAGCAGCACTTCACTTTCGTATATTATGGGTGCAATGAAGCGTCTTTTCGGATATAGCAACTATATGAGCATCTACAACCGCTCTGATTTTGAAACACCTAAGCGAGACAGCTTGTACCGACAGCTTATTTTCTCGGAACTGAAGGCAGGAAGGCCCGTTCTCTATCGAGGAACCAATGAAAAGGGAGAAGGACATCTGTTTATCATTGATGGATGCAAGAAAGGCAAGGTACATGTAAACATGGGATGGGGTGGCAATGACAACGGCTACTACGAATTAAGCGATTTGAGAGGCTATGGTCAGCAACATTGGATGCTGGTTGATGTGGCTGACAACAGTTATCAGGCAGAAACGAAAGAGGTTACCATCAACGAGGCAGGCACCCTTGTAAAACTTCTCACACCAGAAGAGCGGCTTACTACTCGCCACATCAAACTGAAAGGAAGGATGAATGGTATAGACTTTTTCACTCTTCGGGAGATGTCGAAGAAAGGCCTGCTTCGTACTGTTGATATGGAACAGGTTGAGATGGAGGCATTACCTGATACCGCATTCTCTGATTGCTACTATCTGTCTCACTTCGTAGCACCACGAACATTGAAACGAATAGGAAATCGTTCCTTCTTTCGTTGCCGTAATCTCAATTATGCAGTATTTCATGATGGACTCCAGGAAGTGGGAAATGCGGCTTTTAGCGGATGCGAAAATCTTCTTGCCGTGAGACTGCCATCAACAACGACTAAGATAGGCTATAATGCCTACACATCGTGCAATACACTTCTTTCTGTCACTATTCCTGAAGGCTTATTGGAAATGGGCAATTATGCCTTTTCCTATTGCAGTCACCTTTATTCCATCAACCTCCCCAAATCTCTCCGCAATATTGGCAAGGAAGTATTCAAAAACTGCAACCGTCTGACACATATCCGCCTTCATTCTGAGAATCCCTTTTACAAGGTTAATGAAGAAAATGAATTAATACCAATATCTACACTCACGCCTAAATGAACATGCGACCACCTCACAGCGTGCCTGTCTGTTACCGTGTCCCCCTGTTACCGACGGCATACGTCACAATAGTCTACAACCTGGAGTGAACATTGTGGACGGACGGAAGGTCGTAATCCTAAAATATTCCGTGAAACGGCAATAAGTTGTGCGGAATTTTTCACTTTTCAGCCTTTAAAGTTGCTTGATTTGAAAACTTTTTGTAATTTTGCAGCCATGAAAGCCGAAAGAACCATATCAGCGTACAAGAACTACTTCAGAGACTTCATCAGTTCACTGACTGAAGCCGAAGCCCGGAAAGTGTTCTACGTTATTGATATGTTGAAAACACAGGAACGAGTCAATGCCAAGTTCGTCAAATACCTGCGCGACGAGATTTTTGAACTCCGTGCCGAACATGGCGGTAACATCTTCCGTGTGTTCTTCATCTTCGACGATGGAAATGTGGTAATGCTCTTCAACGGATTCCAGAAGAAGACGCAGAAGACACCGCAGAGCGAGATTAACAAGGCAATACAATTAAAGAAGGAATATTATGCAGGAAAGAAATGACATTATGAGCGTTGACGCTATGATGGACGAACGCTACGGAAAGGTGGGAACACCAGAGCGCGAGGCATTCCGTAAGGAGGCTTACGCCTATTGCGTGGGGCAGATTATCAGTGATGCT
>CACWOS010000034.1 GCA_902762565.1 uncultured Prevotellaceae bacterium | reverse complement strand
CAGGTACAGAACTAACAATGATTACATATATTCCTGCAAACTAATAGATAATATTTACGGGACTTCGCATGTGTGACAGGTACCTAGTTCTGTCACATCACTCTATCATTGACACAGGGGGACTGTCCCCCTGTGTCCTATGTCCGTATATCTATTTCCTAGCCCATAGGCACTAATCGTTTTTAGGGTTTAATATTATATTTCATCTAAATACTTGACTATCTGTTCACGTATAGGAGACAGGTCGACAGAAATAGCTTCCCAAACCAAATCTTCCTCCACGTTATGATAGCCGTGTATCAGAAAGTTACGCATGTTTGTAATCTGCTTCCACTGAATCTCTGGATGAGCCTCACGGAATTCAAATGTAAGCATATTGGCTGCTTCGCCCATTATCATAATGTTATAGATGACAGCATGATATGATTTCTTGTCAGCAAGGAATGTCTTCATATCACGATTGTCTACATACTGGAAAATCGTGTCTATGGCCTGCAAGATATCTTTAAGGCGTTTGGGATCGTTACGCGGCTCTCTCATAAATCAAGATTTTATCACGATCTGCACTTTCACGGGCAAAAGGCATCAAGCCCCCATCAGTTATCAGATCAACATCACGTCCTATGAGATTTCTCAAGTCCTCATACATTCCACTCAACGTGAAAAGACTGAAATGCTGCGATTTGTCAGGAAGAATCAGCAAGTCAACATCACTTTCTTCGTGCTCTTCTCCTCGCGAAAAAGAGCCGAAAAGCCAAACCTTCAAGACGGGTTGTGTCTGGAAATAGTCAGCTATCTGTTGAATCATTTCTTGCGTTGTCATAACCATTGTCGTGATGTTTACTCGCTGCAAAGACTGTGCCAGCGAGAGCAGAATGGAGCATGCTCCAATTATGCCGAGCGCAGCCTGTTTTCGCAATTCTGATTGCAAATATAGATAAAAAAAACGAAAGTTCCAAATTATTAGGCGAAAAACTACTTATCGAGCCCTATACATGGGAGAATTGCCAGAAGGGATTCAGCAACGTTGTCCAATTCTATCGGAGTAATCTGAAATACTCCAAGAGTATTCAAAATTTCTTTCGGAGTAATAACTCAAGCTGGCATCGACAAGTAACTGGTTCAGCTTTTCTTCAGGAAAAAAGCTATTTTATCGTTTTAGACTACACCCTACACTCTGATAGGCCAAAACGTCCTTGTACAAAGGGCTCATGTGGAGTGGAGGGTGCTCTTAACCCTACACTCACCCCTCACTGACCCTACACTCAAGATTTCACTACCAACGCTAGTAGACATAAATCTTGGGCAATCGATGCAATTAATGCAAGCCATTAGTCCGACGGCACGGACTGAGAGTTTGCAGCCTGCGGAATCAGAGTTTGCTCCCTACGGAAAACCAGCGAGCTTGGCTTTCCCTATCCGTCAGCTTCCTTTCAATATTCGACTTACCTGTAGTAATGATGTCTGAGTGGAGGGTGAGGTAAGGGTCAGTGTAGGGTCAAGAGCACCCTACACTGACCTCAATCCCTTTGTGAATCGGCATTTCCAACGTTTTGAGTGTAGGGTGATGGTATTTACAAAGAAAAAACAGCAATTAATGAGCGAGAAGAATCAAAAAATGACCTTTTTATCGTTTCTAATCACAACACCACGAGTAGAAGCATTCGCTGGTGTTCCATTCAGCATATAAGAATGGCCTTCACTGGTGACGGTGCGCGCTGGAGAGGACACGGCTGTTGGAACATCCTCGATGGCATCGTATTCGGCCATCGCCCCAGCCATACGGGCATCGAGGTCGGCCAGACGATAGAGACCATCGCTGTTGGCTGTCAACCCTTCGATGGTGACCGTCTGAACCATTGGTGGCTCTTCAAGCGAGAGTAACGTACGGGCATGCATCTGACGGTATTTCGGATAGACCAGATTGATGGCGACATAGTCTTCACTGCCGTCGCTCCATTTCTCGAAAACGAGCTTCGAGCCGATGGGTGTGCGCACTTCCAAAGCCTGTTCCGTCTCAGGAAGGTTCAGGCGCAAAGCCGCACTGATAGATGTGAGGTTGACATCGTGACCACAGAGAAAGGTGAACTTACGGTTTCCGTTGGCGAGTTCCTCGCGAATGCGGCTCACCAGCGGATAAGCCAGGTTAACGGCAGCGCTGTGAGTGGCGTACAGCAGACCGTCGTGCACCTCCTTAACACGACAAATATCACGCCATTGCTCCTCAGTCAGTTCATGACCGAAGGCAGCCATATTTTCACTCTCATAGCACTGTAGCACAAGGGCATCCGACACGCTGTAGGCCAGCTTGAAGCCACCAGACAACTTCGGCTCGTCGCCCTTTTCCAACTGGTATTGCGTATCGTCGAAGCGGAAATGCACGGTATCATTGGCGGCAGCAGGCGAATGAGCCATATCAATCACCTCCTCCATCAGCGTCAGTGTGGGCTGCACGCTCTGCATCCAAGCCTCCGGACCACCATGCAAAGACTTCATTTCAGCTAGGATCTGCTGACGATACTCATTGTTCATTTTCGTGAACTGGGCCTTGAACACAGGATCCATCTTGTCCTCGTCGTACTTATGCTGAATCTCCACGTTGGCAAAGGGCAGGAAACCTGCTGAGAAGTATTTCGCTGTGGTGAACGTGCGCTGGCGCGAATTGGCATAGAACAGTACTTCGTCGTCCACTGGACGATAGTTGTCAGGCAACAGTCCTGCGCTGACCACCCATTTACGGAAGAACTGGCCCATCTCCGTCTCGAGCACACCACCACGCTGCGACAGCTGGCTGCTGGGCGATGTCCACTTAAACCATTCGTAAGGTGTCACTCGCATATAGGCAGCACCACCCGATGTCAGTGGCGAACGGATATTGTGGCGGCTCATCACCACCACCTCTTTCAATTCATACTTCGCCTTAAAGTCATTGGAGCGCTCCGTCTGAGCCTGCAGGCTTGTAGCAGCCATCATGGCACCTGCTATCATGAAGAAACATTTATTCATATCCTCTAATCTTTATCACTTTTCGGGTGCAAAGATACGAAAAAAAACGCATAATACTTGTGGGAATAAAGATATATTCGTAATTTTGCACAAAAATCAAGACGATGAAGACGAAACATGTTATGTACGAAACGAGCGGAACGTGCTCGAAAATGATTGACGTGACTGCCGACGAGAACAACGTGATACAGCAGGTGTTCTTTATTGGCGGATGTAACGGTAACCTGCAGGGCATCAGCCAACTGGTGCGCGGACAGCACATCGACGACGTGCTACCCAGACTGAACGGTATTCGCTGTGGTATGAAAGGAACATCATGCCCTGACCAGCTGTGCAGGGCACTTGAACAACTGAAGAACGTGACGGCAGAATAAAAACAAGGAGGCAAAGTTAGCCTCCTTGATTGTTCTTTTCTTAAATGCCGCTGCCGTCAAAATCAACGCCTTTTTCATCTTACTCAATGCAGTTCATGAGGAAGTCGACAGCACCATTGACGCCAAACTTGCGGACATCGAGCGAGATGTCGTAGTTGGTGGCATCTTTCCACTCACGGCCTGTGTAGGTCTTCGTGTAGAGTTCACGGCTGTAGTCGTTGTCGACTATCATGGCAGCAGCATCGTGTTCGCTGATGTCATACTTCTCGGCAATGCGACGCTTACGGCAGTCGAGGTTGGAATGGACGAAAATCTTCAATGCGTTGGGATGGTCGGCAAAGATGTCAAATCCACAACGACCGACAATGACACACGATTCCTCAGAAGCGATGCGACGAATGGCATCGGCCTGCGCACGGAACAACGTATGACTGGTTTGGTCCTGTTCCTGACCGTTGTACTCGGCATTAGCCATGTAGGTACGATAGAAGTTGGTAAAGTCATCGCGCCACAGCGGGTTGCGAGCCTCGATTTTCTCGACGGCCTCCTCAACGGCATTGATGCGTGCTGCCACCTCGTTCAATATCTGCTTGTCGAGCAACTTGACACCTAGCCTGCGTGCCAACTCTGCTCCAATCTCATGACCGCCCGTACCGAACTGGCGGCTGATGGTAATTACAAATTTGTCTTCTTTGTTCATAGTCATTGGATTCTTTAAAGGATTAGTACTATTTTGTTTTTATCGCGTCAGCTATGATTTCCGCCATACGGCGTACCCCTTTGCCATCGGGATGGATACCATCATCAAGCATCCCAGCACCGTCGCCAGTAAAGAGCGTGTGCAGGTCGACAACCTGCAAGCCGTATTTCTTGGCAATCTTCCGTTGGATGGGAATGATTTCGTTGGCAATAACAGATTCGCTTATGTCCCAAGACGACTTGAGTGCAGGGACGGGGGTACAAAGGAGGATGCGGGCAGGGCGAAGTGTCTGAATCATCTGCTCCAAGTCCTTCTGGAACTCCTTCTTATACTGCCAATTCTGGGGTTTCGAATCGTTAGTACCTAGTTTGATAACGACTACGTCGGGCTTAAAAGCCTGTGCGTCCGCCCAAGCCTTTTCTATCATATAAGGCTGATCGCCCTTTTTGAGCATCGTACGGCCACTCACCCCAAAATTCTTCACCCAATAGTCATTGCCCAATATCTTCTGCAACTCGGCAGGATAGCCGTATGCCGAAGCCATATCAATGCCATGACCATCAGTGATACTATTACCGACACATGCCACACGGACGGCATCAATCTTGGGCGTCTGACGAGCCTTGAGCCAAGTGGCAATATCTGTCAGTAGCTGGTCGTGATACTTGAACCAAGTGCCAAATCCGAAACCATGATCGCCCGTAGGATAAACATACATGGCACACTCGTTTCCTGCATTACGCATGGCCTTATAATATTCCAATCCATTGGTAACAAAAGGTACGAGCCGATCGTCGCTGGCAGAAATAATCAAGGCTGGCGGTGTCAGATGACGCTTGACGGCTTTATTGGTAGAGAACTCACGCACCAGTGCAGGATCCTTCTGTCCCTCCTCGCCCAGGAAGTTGCGACATGACCACTTGTGACTGACGCGTTCGTCCATTGAAATGACAGGATAGAACAAAATGGAGAAATCAGGGCGCACCTCGAAAGGCGAATGCGTAGAGATGACCGATGACAAGTGACCACCTGCCGAGAAGCCCATAATACCTACGTCATGCGGATTAATACCCCATACCTTTGCAGAGTCGCGTACAATACGGATGCCGTTCTCCACATCACTGATGGGCTTGGTACGGTCGCCATCCGGCAAACGGTAGTTCACAACAAAATAGGCAATGCCCTGTTGGTTCATCCAATCGGCAGCCAGCGTACCTTCATGGGTGTTAGACAACACCGAATAGCCACCACCTGGGACACCCACGATAGCCTTACCCGATGGTGTCTGCGGCAGAAAGCACACCATCTGTGCCTTACCGTCATTCGTCAGGTTGAGTGTGAATTGACGTGCCGTCTGCGCTTTGGTGCCTGCTACAAGCATGAGCAGCATCAGCGTCATCATTAGCCGAACCTGGCAAAAACCGTTTGCATGTTTCATCGTATACCTTTATATTATATATTACTGAGTGCAAATATACGAATTAATACTGATAAAAGCAATTATTTTTTAATAAATTATATATTGAATCAACAATACATTTAAGAAATCATAAAAAAAACGGACTGCCGATGGTGATATCTATTTTTTTTACTAAATTTGCCCAACAAATTTTTTATCTTAACTACTAAAGCAATACACGTTATGAAAGACTTGAAAATGTACATTAACGGCCAGTTCTGCGAAGCATCAGACGGCCAGTGGATTGATGTGTTAAACCCCTCAACAGAAGAAGTCATCTCTCGTCAGCCCAATGGCACCATCGAGGATGTGAACCGTGCGTTGGATGCTGCCAAAGCAGCCCAAAAGGCATGGGGCAAGACACCCGCCATTGAGCGTGCCGCCTGGTTAAAGAAGTTGGCCAACGGCATCCGTGAGCGTCGCGAAGAGTTCATCGACATCATCATGCGCGAGCAGGGTAAGACCATTACATGGGCTACCATCGAGGTAGACGTGACAGCCGAATACTTCGACTACATGGCTTCGTTCGCCCGCCATATCGAGGGTGAGATTATTCCCAGCGACCGTCCCAACGAGACTATTTTCCTGACCAAGAAGCCTATCGGTGTAGTTGCTGGTATTTTGCCTTGGAACTTCCCCTTCTTCCTGATTGCCCGTAAGGCTGGTGCTGCGCTGATTGCCGGTTGTACCATCGTCATCAAGCCTTCACAGCTCACCCCAGAGAACTGCACCGTATTCGGCGAGGTTGTCGACAAGGTCGGCCTGCCCAAGGGTGTCATCAATATCGTAACAGGTAAGGGAAGCGTCATTGGTAACGAGATGGCTGGTTCACCCAAGATTGACATTGTCAGCGTGACGGGTTCTGTAGGAGCTGGTGAAAGCATCATGGCTGCTGCATCAAAGAACATCACGAAGGTAAGCCTGGAATTGGGAGGTAAGGCTCCTGCCATCGTTTGCAAGGATGCCGACTTGGAGAAAGCTGCCCAATGGATTGTCGACAGCCGTATCGGCAATAACGGTCAGATTTGTAATAATGCAGAGCGCGTCTATGTCGACAAAGCCGTAAAGGCTGAGTTCACCAAGATTCTGGTTAAGAAGATGGAGGCAGTAAAGGTTGGCGACGTTTGCAAGGATCATACCGTCGACATGGGTCCGTTGGTAGAGGCTCGTGCATTGGAGAGTGTCACCGAGAAAGTGGAACGTGCCATCAAGCAGGGTGCCAAACTCCTTTGTGGTGGACACCGTGTTGGTGACAAGGGTTACTTCTATGCAGCCACCGTACTTGACAACTGCACACAGAATATGGACATCATCCACGAGGAGACTTTCGGCCCAGTCATTCCATTGGTAGAGTTCGACGGCATCGACCAGGCCATTGCTTGGGCTAACGATTGCGAATACGGTTTGGCTTCTTCTGTATTCACCAAGGACATCGACACAGCTACCCGCGTAGCTCGTGAATTGGAATTCGGCGAGACCTACATCAACCGCGAGCACTTCGAGGCCATGCAGGGCTTCCACGCTGGCGTCAAGAAGTCGGGTATCGGTGGTGCCGATGGTAAGCATGGTATCGAGGAATACCTCGTCACCCATGTTACTTATCTCGACACTCACTACGAGTAAAACATAGCATTTCAACAAAAAAAGGGAAAATCCTGAATCTTTTTAGGGTTTTCCCTTTGCTTTTTCCTTGCTAATTCGTACCTTTGCATGCACGAAACCAAACAATATGATATAGACAATGAAGAAATTATTTACCTTAATGATGGCTATTGCCATTGCCATGCCTACCTTCGCACAGTTTGATGGCAGTCGCAAGACAAGGAATCGTTTCAATCATAGTAACGTAGAGCAGTACTACGGTGTACGTCTGGGACTTAACGTGGCCTCTATCAACAGCAGTACCGTTGGTCTCGACATGAACAGCTACGCAGGTCTCGCTCTCGGTGGCGTCTACGGACTGCAATTGGCCAACAGCACACCATTGTGGCTTGAGATTGGTGCATTCTATTCAGAAATGGGTGGCAAAGACAATAATTATCTTTTCGACAAGGACAAAAAGGAAATCAGAGCTTCCCAGAAAAAGACCACGCGTCTCATGTATTTGAAAGCCCCCATCGTCTTCAAGTACGAATTCGACGTAGCTGACGATTTCTACGTTCAGCCCTTCCTCGGAGGCTATTTCGCACTTGGCATCGGCGGCAAGACCAAGCTTTACGAAGACAAGCACTCCTACGACTCGTTCGATGATTACAATCGTTTCGACGGTGGTCTGCGCTTTGGCTGTGGTGCCGAATATCAGATGGTCTACGCCGAAATAGGCTTCGACTTCGGTATAGCCAACATCTGCGATGACGATTTCGCAAGTGCCCGCAACCAGAACTTCTTCATTAACGTTGGCGTCAATTTCTGACGATAAACACAACCCTATAACAATGATAAAGAGAAGATTATTGACTTGTATGCTTATTCTGACAAGCATCAGTTGCTTGGCACAGTTCGACAATTCGAACTCACTTGTCCGCAAGATGTTGTTAGAATATGAGATGGATAGCAAAGGCTACTATCATAAGAAGGAAGGTGCCCTCGTTGACAAGGTTGACAAAGTCACATCAATGTATGCCTTCGACAAGAAATCGTCGAACCTGTATGTACAGACAGAGAGAGGCAACTATGTCGTCGTACTCAACAAGGAACATGCAAAAATATACAAGCAAAGCAAGTTGGCCCCCTTCATCGACGAGAAGATGATTGATGCAGAGGTGATGCGTGTCAATCAGATGCTTGAAGAGCGCTATGAATCACTCAATGCCGCTCGTACACGCCATCTGCGTGATTCAGTTGAGAAGGTTAGAAATGACTCTTTGGAGAAGATTCGTCAGGACTCTATCCAACGGGCTTTCCAAAAAGCCGTCGACCAGAAGTACCGCCAAACCCACAACTGGCACGATCTGCCTATGAATAAACTGGAGTTGGAGTGCATACTTTGCAGACACCACACCTTTGAGGATATCGTATATTGTGAAGGTATCATCAATGATACCATCTATTATGTAGAGAATGCCACTGGTATCATGGGGGCTTCCTATAAGAAACTACATGTCAGTCAGTATAATCCACGGTTGAAGAACGAGTTGAAATACAACTACCATGTCAAGATGTTCCGCGACAGTCTGTCCAGTCACACCTACCTTTCACCGGAATATGCGAAGGCAGAAAACGAAAAGTCTTATGCTGCCTATGCAGAGTCCATCGCTTCTAAGGCTCCCTTCGGCTACGTGGAGAGTACCGGCTACGACTTCCAGGAGGATCGTCTTATCTTTGACTTCTCGTACACCAATACCAACAAGAAGACCATAAAGAGTATTGACATATTCTGCAACATTCTTGACCCCGCAGAAAACGTCAAGAAAGTCATCAAGCTTAAGGCGACCGGCCCTGTAGAGATGCTCGAAACCAAGTCCTGGTCGTGGGATGACGACACGAATCCCGTTCCACCCATGGTAACAGGCCTGCGAATTAGCAAGCTAGTCATCACTTTCAAGGATGGGCAACAAAAGATTCTTGTTAAGGACATAATATATAAGGAGGCCGAATAAGCCTCCTTATTTTTTCGTTATGACATCATAACGTAAGCTCAACGAATTAATTTATTGCATGTCGTAAACTACCTGCATGAGGCGCTTGCCCAACTCATCAGCCTGTTCCATCGTGCTAGCCTCGCTATACACACGGATAATAGGCTCTGTGTTCGACTTACGCAGATGTACCCAACGATCGGGGAAATCAATCTTTACGCCATCAATATCGTTGACTTGAGCCTCAGGATCCTTGGCAAACATCTCCTTCACCTTTACCAAGATAGCATCGACATCGGTCTCTGGTGTAAGGTCGATACGGTTCTTGGCTATCTGATAATCTGGGAACTGTCTACGAAGCTCGCTCACCTTGCAGCCCTTCTTAGCCAGTGAAGTCAGGAAGAGGGCAATACCCACCAAGGCATCACGGCCATAATGGCTCTCAGGATATATGACGCCACCATTGCCTTCTCCGCCGATGACAGCATTTACCTCTTTCATCTTGGTAGTAACGTTCACCTCGCCGACAGCAGCAGCTGTATAAGTGCCACCACGCTTCTGGGTGACATCACGCAGTGCACGCGTCGAGCTAAGGTTGCTAACAGTATTACCTGGAGTCTGCGACAGCACATAGTCAGCAACAGAAACCAACGTATATTCCTCGCCAAATATCTTTCCGTCCTCACAGATAAATGCCAGACGGTCAACGTCAGGATCGACGACAATACCCAGATTATACTTGCCAGTACTCATCTCCTTCATAATACCCTGCAAATTCTTCTCCAAGGGTTCTGGGTTGTGAGCGAAATCACCTGTTACGTCACGATTAAGGAAGGTATAGCCTACGCCCAAACGCTCAAGCAGCTTAGGCAGAATAATACCACCAACGCTGTTGATGCTGTCGACACACACTGTAAAGCGGGCCTTACGAATAGCGTCAACATCTACCAAACGTAAATCGGCAACCGACTGAATATGACGGTCATCAAAGCTGTTATCTACGATGACATGTCCAAGTTTGTCAACATCTGCATAGTTAAAGTCTTCTTTCTCTGCAATCTCCAACACCTTGTTACCATCTGCAGCTGTCAGGAATTCGCCCTCATTATTTAATAACTTCAGAGCATTCCATTGACGAGGATTATGAGAGGCAGTAATGATAATACCACCATCAGCCTCACTCATACGAACGGCCAGCTCTGTGGTAGGTGTCGTGGCATAGCCAATATCAATTACGTCAAAACCCATGCCCACCAATGTGCCGCAAACTACGTCACGAACCATTGGGCCAGATATACGACCATCACGACCAACCACTATCTTTCCCGTCTTACGGGGAATAAAGGTGGCATAGGCCGTTGTAAACTTAACAATATCCAAAGGATTCAGGGTATCACCCGTAGCTCCGCCGATAGTACCGCGGATACCAGAAATAGATTTAATCAGTGTCATATATTTATCTTATTTCGCTTTTTCGTAACTTATCTCGTAGTAACAAGGATATACGCTTGACGAAGCATCTGCAGTACCTTGTGAATGAGGCACAATCAAGCGTACCTTTGCAACCTCATCGCCATCTTTCTCCGGACGACCGACATTAATGTAGTTCAAAGGAACCAACCAACCGCCGGGAACAGACGTCGAACTATGGTACGTTTGCATCATGCCCTCCACAAACATGCCCGTAATCGTCGTACCGTTACGCGTCACATACATCTTGTCGACATATTGTGAAGGATCGACACTCTGGCCCAGACTTGAGAAATATACCAAGCTCTGCTGATCGTTACGAATCAGAATTGAGTCGGTCAGCAGGTTCTTCTCCATGAAACGGCAAAGCAGGTTGGCACTTTCCTTCTCGCCTAATGGTTTGCCGCATCCCTTGCGCATAATCTGCATGTAGACACCTGTACGCGACAAGCGGACAAACTGTTTTCTGGTTGTGTCAGTGGTTTCACCCTGATTCTTAAAAGTTGTTTCATCAATAACCTGAATACCCTCACGGCTGATAAAGTTACTAATGGCATTCTGCTCCTTAGCCTTCATGTCCGCATAGGTCTCATAGTCATTACAACTGGTAAGACTAAGCACACCAAACACGAAGAGTAGCGTATGAATGAATTTGTTCATTTCGTCGTAATCATTAAAATTCGGGCACAAAATTACAAAAATAATTTGAAATAAGCATGATACATGAGGCATTATGCACCATTTATTAGGCTACTTTAACTTGTTTTCAAACGCCAGCAATGCTTGTTCAACAATTTTTATGGCTTCTGCCATGCTACAATTAAGCCTTCCACCCGAAGCGTTCAAATGTCCACCACCATTAAAGAATTGGGCAGCCACTTCGTTACATGGGAAGTCGTCTACAGAACGCAGGCTTACCCAAATAGTCTGATCACGGTCTGTATCCTCACGTAACGAGATACTTAATTTCAGGCCCTTAATTTGTAATGGCATATTAACCAGTCCTTCGGCATCACCCTTGATAAAATGGAACTGTCGCAAGTCCTCACGCGTCAAGGTATAATAGGCAGCATGACGTTTCTCATCTACCACCAAACGATTACAAAGAACATGTCCCACCAGTCGCAAGCGATGCTCGGAGTAGTTATGATACACATTACGGTATATCTTATCCTTGTTGATGTGCTTAGTCAGCAGTTGACTGATAATATAGAAGATTTCAGGATTATTGGAATTGAAGGTAAAACCGCCTGTATCCGTCATCATGCCACAATATACAGGAATGGCAAAGTGTTTACCCAATTCTTCAAACAGTCCCAACTGCCATACAATACGGAACACCAACTCACTGGCACTCGACATCTCAGGATGCGAGAGGCAGAGAGTCGTATCCACATCAGGGTCAGGGTGATGGTCTATCAGTACCTTTTTGGCAGGCGATGCGATGAGCGATGCTGCCATCTCGTCAGTACGCTGAGCCGAATTGAAGTCAAGACAGAACACAAGGTCGGCAATCTTAAGCACCGTATCTACATAGTCTGGACGCTTGTCATAGCGCACAATTTTCTCGGTATTTGGTAACCATTGCAGATAATCAGGATACTGGTCAGGCACAACCATCAACGGTTCCTTACCCATCTGGCGCAATGTCTCACCCCACCCCAGCATAGCGCCTAATGCATCACCGTCGGCATTCTGGTGACAGCACAACACGATGCTATCGGCACCGGCTATAAGGGAGCGCAGCAAGCTGCACTCCCCTTCAGTCATAATGTTTGTCAGCATTCGTTTTTAAAACAGTTTATTGGGATAGACACCCTCATCTACCAATTTCTGGATACGAGCCACGGTTTCAGCGCGGTCGGCCGCATAGGTGACGCCAAACCATTTACTGGTGGTGTCAAGCACCTCACAAGTAGCCGTTCCTTCGGTAATCAGCTTGTTAACCATCAGAGGAATAAAGAACTCAGCCTTTAGGTTCTCCATATTTTTCGGATCGCTGAGGAACTCCTTGAAATAAGCCTCACTATATTCGAAGTAGTCGGGAGTGAAACCCCATACGTTCATGGATACAGGCGTATTATCATCGAGGTTCTGCCATTCGCCCTGCTCATCCTTGAATTGTATATGACCATTCTGACGCAGGATTTCAGTACGTTCTACGACGTCTGTCAGATGACGCTTGTCGTTATACGAACATACACCTCGAGCCACACTACCATTCTCACTCAGGGTATTGCATACGCGGAAGCCGACCATGGCATACTGGTTCTTAGCACCCTCAGGCAACTCACTGAGGAACTTGCCAATCTGCATAAAGCAGTCGCGACCATAGAAGTCATCGCAGTTGATAACACAGAATGGCTCCTTGATTATATCCTTACCCATCAGCACTGCATGATTCGTGCCCCAAGGCTTTACACGACCTTCGGGAACGCTGAAGCCTGCGGGCAGGGCATCAAGCCCCTGGAAGCAGAGCTCACAAGGCACATGACCTTCATATTTCGAAAGAATCTGTGTACGGAACTGCTCCTCAAAGTCCTTGCGGATTACCCATACGATTTTTCCGAATCCTGCCTGAATGGCATCATAGATACTATAGTCCATAATGGTCTCGCCGTTGGGGCCCAGACCGTCGAGCTGCTTCAGGCCACCATAACGGCTACCCATGCCAGCTGCTAAAAGAAACAATGTTGGTTTCATGACACTTATATTTTAATTTTAATCACTTTTCGCCGACAAAGGTACGAAAAAATGAGGGAAGTACCAAATTATAATCCCTCATTTTCTTATTCTTTCATTATTATGCATCAGAACGGATAGCCAATGGCGAAATGCAAAGTGTGACTATTCTTAAAACGCTCAATGTTATAGAAGCCAGACTTAGAGGTTTCATAAGGCACATGGAGGGCAACACCCCAGTCGAGACGAATGATGAGGAAGTCTAGGTCGTAACGAATACCGAGACCTGTACCCACAGCCTGCTCACGGAAGAAATTCCGCCACTTGAAGTTACCTGCTTCATAGACCTTATCTATCGTACTATCGCCGAAATGCTTGCCAGGGGGTGTCCACACGTTACCAGCATCGAGGAAGACAGCACCATACAGATTGCCAAAGAACTGGCGACGATATTCAAGATTGCATACGAACTTGATAGAGCCGTTGCGCAGAATGTAGTCGGCAGCATTATTGCCGAAACTCCGGACGGCTCCAGGACCTGCACCACGCACGTTCAAGGCACGGATGCTATTGGCACCGCCAACATAGAAGAGTTCGCTATTAGGCAACCACACACTGTTACCGTATACGTGAATATAGCCTGCATTGATATGACCCACCAGTTTAGAGGCTGCATCAAGTGTCCACGTCTTGGTAAAGTCTGTCTCTATTTTCAGGAACTGAGAATAGGGGTTCTTGAACATTTCCTTTTCCTTATCGTTCCACTTTTTGCCAGTGGCCAAGTCATAAAGTGCCACACCATTACCCGATTCTACCAGTGTGGTCTCCCAGCGAATAGGATGGAGATAACTGGACGGACTGGTATAAGTGTAAGTATAGCGCATCTCAGGAACAAAATAGTCCTGCATTGTGCTCATCAAATAGGGATTATCTGACATCAAAGAGTCGAACTCAGAGGTATGGCTGTTCATGAACTGATACTTCAGCGTGAGTGGCGAAAACTCGTGACGGCTTTGGGCTGACGTCTGCCAGCGATAAGTCCACTCACCAGATACAACATGCATCTTATAATAGCCCGGACGATAGATAACGTCAGTAGAAAACTTGGCAAGCGTTGACGGCGTCGAATAGAAACGGTAGCGGCGGACAGCACGGCCTTGACTGTCACGCCTGATGTTACCTTGTCTATCACGACTGACGCGGTTGCCACCGAAGAAGGGGGCGATGATACGCGGAAACTCAACCGAAGCATCGGCACCATACTCGTAGTTGCTCATGTCTGAGGCATTATTGCTAGTAGCCCACTCATAGGAACCATGCACATTAATATCAATCTTCTCTGCACCGCGGAAAGCGTTACGACGGGTGACACCCATTCGGAATTCCGGTCCCATACGACCAATGGTGCGAGCATTGAAGTTGGTCTCTACATAGAAGTCCCAAGGTTTGTCGAACGTACAATTAAGTGCCAAATCAAGTGTGTCACACTGGGCCGTAGTATCACGTGGTGTCAGAGCCATATTGACCGACGAGAAAAGACCTGTAGCGTTTAACTTGCTGACCGACTGCAGATAAGCATCGTGACTATAGAGCTGTCGGGGGCGTAATTTAACGTCGGCCATCAGCACACGCGAACGGATAGGCGGTTTCTTGCCTGAGAAACGAATGGTGAAGAAACGTCCCTTTAATGAATCGGTATATTGTTCACGGGCAGACTTGCGCAAATTCAAGTCAATACGTCCGATATACCATTTGTGTAAGGCTTCCCGAGGGATGTCATTAGCCAGTTTCAATTGTAACTGCACCTTGCCGTCAACCACAAAGGTATCGGCCAGATAAGAGGCGTAACCTGGCTGATAGTAATAATAGCCATTATTGCGCAGAAGAGTGCTGATGCGCTGACGTTCGGCATCCAGATTGCTGACAACAAAGGCATCACCCTTCTTGAGGTACGTTTCATCAGACGTAGCATGTATCATGCTGTCGGCCTCAACCGGGAAACCTACGATACTGATGGAGTCAAGCTTGTACATACGTCCAGGCATCACGTTATAGGAAATCTTGGCCGTCTTAGGATTCTTCTGTGTGATAGTCTCGTAATCAACAATGGCACCGAAGTAGCCGTGATTGCGCAAGACGGACTGGGCGACAGAGGCACGCAGTTTCGGATTAACCCACGACATGAGGACAGGCTGACTGCCAAAAGTCTTGGTCATCCAGCGAGCAAAGCCAGTATCCTTGCCTGAGTAGTGGTTCCAGATGGATACACCCATGGAGAAGGGCAAACGATAGTAGCTGCTGCCCAAGAGGGATCCGTTAGGAGCTGTAGCCAAAGCAGCCTCGACCTCCTCCTGTGCCTTGGTAAAGTTATCATTCTGCTCATAGTCTTCATAGGTAATGCTCTTCAGTCCCGTAAAGAGCTGGTCATCCTCAGGAATATTCTTCGTCATTGAGCAAGAAGCCAAAATGACGGAAGAGGCAAGAATGATGATAGAATATGTGATGCTATTTCGTGTCATGGGCATGGGTCTTTAGGGTGTCCGTCCTTACTGTGTCGCGTGGCGTTGCTGGTCTGGTCGTGCTTGTTACGCTGTCTCTACGCAATGGCATCATGATGTTCGTTTCCTTGAACTTGAAGATGTCGAGGAAACGATTCATAGAACGGCGCCAGATGAAGCCGCCACCATACTTCTGTGTGTAACCATCAAGCCAATCGTAGACATTGTTCTGGAAGTACAGAGAGACATACTTGTTGGCAGAATTATCTAGTCGGTATTCTAACGACACATTATCGAAGAATGAGTTATTACGTTGTTGCAACTCAGCACCAGTCGACACCTTGCCCCCCACAGCAATCTTTAGACGATTGTTCATAAAGCGCTTGGCAAACTTGAAGGAATAGTCGGTATGGGTCTGACCAGTAGCATCTGTCGAGTTGTCCATGCCAAACTGAAGGTCGAGGGTGCGCAGGGCACTACCTGAGATAGAGTTAATCTGCGAGTTGAGGAACGACGAGAGAGCTGAGTTCATAGAGAAGCTGCCCGTACTTTCACTATTCAGATACATACCCGTGGTGAGCATGGTGACAGCCAGTTTACCACGTTCTTCCTTCGACATAGCCTGCAATTCACTATGCAGTTGCATATCCTCTGGGGCATCAAGAGTGAACTCAACGCCCATTTTACTAAGTGTCTGGGTAATAATGACACCACAGTCGAATTCAATGCTGCGAGCTGGTTCGCCCGATTTGCTGACATTAGCCTTAGTGCGCTCGACAGCAGTGATGTTCAGTGTAGGATTCATCGGATCACCCGTAAACTCAACATAGGAACCATCCTGAATGGTAAACGTCTTCAGCGGGATGACAGGCAACGAGTACTTCATCTCGCCATTAGACAACGTATAACGTCCCGTCAGTTGCAGATTGTCCTCAGGCGAATAGCCCATACGAAGTGCACCACCACCCATCAGATCGATATAGTTGGAGTGGTCTTCATTAAGATAGGCCATAATATGAGCACCACGATCCACGTTAAGCGTCATATCCATCTTAAAACCGGTCAGTTGCGGACGCTCTACAACGGTCTGCGTGCTGTCACTGAAGTCGGTAAACTTCACCAGTTCCTCCAACTGATTATCAGTGGTCAACGGGCTGTCACGCAACACATAGCTGAGATCCGTACTGCCCAGCACGTCGAAACGTCCACGCATAGTCATATTGTCCAGCGTACCACTGATTCGAGCGAAGAAGTTGACAAAGGCCTTACCATAGGCTACACTTTGCTTATTCTCCTTGGCATCGATAATCTGATAGTTCTGGGCACGCAGACGCAAGTTGGTCATGATATGGTCAAAATCTGCAAAGTCAACAGTACCATGTACGTTCAACTCATCGTTCTTCGACGAATAGAGGTTATAGTTGTTGATGTTCAGTCTGGAGTTTTCTATCACTAATGGATCCTTGGCAAAACGCATTTTGACGCCGTAAGGAATACTCTCCAAATAAGCAGAGTCGAGCACGACCTTACCATCCACTTTCAACTTGGCCAGCGGACCGCGGATATCCAGTTCGCCCACGCCATAGCCCTGCAGACCAAACAGCTGGTCTGGAATGAAGCCATTGACCAAGTTCAGCGGCAGATGGTCCATCGTGAACTTGAGATTCACCTTACCATCACCCACATCATAGTAGGTTCCCGATATATTACCAATCTCAACGTTATCCTTCATCATACGGGCCTCTACAACGTGAGCCGAATCACTATTCTGCAGATAAACCATTTCTGTATTGATGTTGCCAATAGGACACTGTTCATAGGTCATGTTGCGCACAGACATATCGCCCACCACAGAGAAACGGCTCGAAGCATCCTGGATGACATGGTAGTCGCCATCGAACAAACCTGTGATGCGAGGCATATAGGGGAAGATAGAGGTAATCTCCGCAAGATTAATTCTGTTCACACTGACGGTAATATCCTGCAAAGCTGTCGGATCTGAAGAGTCTGAATATATTTTCAGACCAGTTCTATCATCAGCCACAAGGTCTATATTGGCTTCCACCTTCTTATTATTCCTGAATAACACAAAGTTGTCCTTATTCAGGTTAAACTTCTTATAGCCCAGTGTGGGTTGCTCAGGCATGAGGTGCATAAGCAATCCGCTATCCACCATTTCAGCCTTTGCGCCAAGGCGGGCACCCAAGACGTTAGCAGCGTCATAGTAGCGGACGCCAAAGGTGGCACCGCGTTCTTGCAAGATACCATCAAAGAGGGCATTGAACACGAATTGCGGATTCTTCTTGTTGTTACGTATCTGACCACCAAAGGATAATCGTTCCTTACGCTGCGTCAGTCGGAAGTTAATAGTATCCAAACGGACACCACTAACCATCAGCGTATGAAGATAACCATTACCATTGATGCCTGTCTCAGGTGACATGTTCATATCGAAAAACAGTTCTCTGAAGTCTATACCATTACCGCTAAGCAAGAGGTTGGCAATAGGATTGTCGCGTTTACTCTCAACATGCATCTTCATCGTGGGGAACAGACGGCGTAGGGCTGGCTGGTCTATTTTCTTTTGTTCAAGCTGAGCCATTGCAGAGTCGCCAAGGACACTAAGCTTTGACAACAACGACTCGAAATTGCCACTGACATCCAGTTTCACAACGAGGTCACCACTCTGGGCCCGCACAATGGTGGTATCGGGTTTGGTGTTGAGATGCAGTCCTATCCACTCCGTACGATAGGTTTTAGCCGTATCAGTAACCACGATGTCACTAACGAGACCACTAATATAGTGATTCATCTTCATGTCGGAGTTGATATCAGCAGAACCGCACAATTCGATGGTCAGCGGACTTTCCATCAGTCCCAGCGCATAGAGGTCAGCATGATTGACGTCGGCAGAGAAGGTTCCTACGAGTTTCTCTGTATTCAACAGTGCATCGATATTGAACTCACCACTGAGCAACTTGTTACGACTCTCCACATCAAATTGTATACGTCCATTGCGCACGACGGCAAGTGCAGTCATGTCACTCATGTTCCAAAGACTGGTTTTCAGCTGATTGATGTAGATGGTGGATATAGCATCCGTATTGGGTGAGAAGATGTCAACGCCATGACCATTCAACATCATTCCAATATTGACATTGTAGATATTGCCATGAGGCATGAAATGGTGGACATTCACGTCTTCAATATTAATGCTGGCACTGTAGCTCATGTCATTGGCATTGAAATCACCGTCAAGCGACAGGAAGCCGCTACCCTCATGGGCTTTGATATTGGCAGAGTACTGAGCACCATCAGCCTTCACACGACCTTCGGCAGACATCGGTGGCAGACGATAGTCGCGCTGTATATCACGTGGTAGCATAGCCATCAGGAAGCTTAGGTTCTGGCTTCGGGCCTTAAACTGCACATCGGCGCGCAGGCGCTTAGGATCGGTGACGTTGGCCACAAAACCATCAGCATTGGCATAGAAGGCTGTAGGCAACTGTATATCGAGGTCCTTGAATTCCATATAGTCCATATTACCTTTCAGTGCACCCTTCACGGTCAGAGGATAGTATGGCCAACGGTCGCGCACGGCCTGAGGCAGGTCTCCCATAAATCGCATCAAGTCCTGACGTCCTAGTTGGGCATCAACACGCAGGCGCAACTTACCCGGATTGACAGCATCCATCAGTGACATGGGCATATCCATTTCCACATAGATATCACTCTCCGGGGTCTTCAGTCGGAATTTAGGTAGACGGATAATACCATCCTCCATGGCTATCGGGCCACTGAGGTCAGTTATCTGCATACCACTCTTTTCTTTCAATGCTACATGTCGCATATTCAACCGAAGTGTAGGGTCATGATAGTAAATAGAATCTATGCCGATATTCAGATGAGTAAGGTCGATATGATTGAAGTCGAGCCCCTCGATATGGGGCTGATAGTTCTGGTCATAAGCCAAAGCACCATTCACCCAGTCAACACTTCCCACGGTATAGGTCTCAGTGCCAAGGTCGATTAGGGCATCCCTAGCGGTCAATGTACCAAAATGTGTCTTGACGCTCATCGTGTCGCCAGGCATGTGCAGGGCTAAATCTGAGCGGCTGATGACAACACTATCTATATTAATCTTCCAAAGCGTTTCGGTTTTTGTCGTATCCTCGGGCACCGAATCATTCAGCTGCACATTGAGGTTGGCATCCTCTAAACGGGCGCCATTGACCTCCACCGTCTGCTTGTCAAGGTCTATACCCTTACTCGACACAAATAGACGTTTGAAATTTCCCTTTACCTGAGCTGCCTCAACAAAGCCATTGGTATTTAACTTTGTATTGCTAACTTCCAACTGATTAATGACCACCTGTTTACTGAAGAGTGGCAACAGCTGAACGTCAACAATCATCTGTTCCACGTCAGCAATCGTATCGGGGTGGTGAATCACCATGAAGTTGCCTATCTGCAAATCCAGGGGGAACGACAGTTCTACATGACCAACGGTGATATCCATGCCCGTCTTCTCCGAGGCAATGGCTGCCACTTTATCGACTGCCCAGTTTTGCACAGGCGGCAGATAAAGCAGGACTGTCAATATCACAAACAGCAGAATAGGGCTTAGCAGTATACCCAAAATCCACCAGAAGGCTTTCTTCATACTATTATCTTTGCAAAGACACTGCAAAAATAGTAGAAAAAAAGGAAATATGAAACTATTTTACCGTTTTTTTTAATGTTTGCCACAAATTATCGTCTGGCAAGGACGATTCAAGGCATATCTTTTCCTTAGAGACAGGATGAATAAACTCTATCCGATGAGCATTCAGTGATATGCTGCCATCGGGATTGCTGCGCTTGGCACCATACTTCAAGTCGCCCTTGATAGGACAACCCATCGTAGAAAGTTGACAACGAATCTGATGGTGACGGCCTGTCATCAGTTGCACTTCCAACAAGCAATAACGGTCGGAATGGGCTATCAGACGGTAGCGCAGCACAGCTTTCTTCGAGCGAGGCACCTCATGGTCGTAGGCATAACTCTTATTTTGCTGCTCATTACGCACTATCCAATTCTCTAGCGTATGCCATTCCCCATCCTCTTCCATCTTACATTTTCCTTCTTCCATCTTACCTACTATCGCCCAGTAAGTTTTATGCACCTGTCCCTCAGCAAACATCTTGTTAAGACGGGCAAGTGCTTTAGAAGTTCTGGCAAAAACCACCAGACCACTGACGGGACGGTCCAAGCGGTGCACCACACCAAGGAACACAGCATCAGGTTTCTGATACTTCTCCTTGATATAGTCCTTTACGATATCAGAAAGGGGACGATCGCCAGTTTTATCACCCTGTACGATCTCCCCACTCTGTTTGTTAACTATTATAATATGGTTGTCCTCGTAGACGACTTCCATAATTATCAATTATCAATTTTCAATTATCAATTGATTACATGTTCATACCGCCATCAACCTGAATCACCTGACCACTGACATAGCTTGATAGATCAGAAGCCAGGAAAGTAGCTACATTAGCGATATCCTCGACCTTGCCACCGCGACGGAGGGGAATCTTCTGTTTCCACTGCTCGCGAATCTCCTCAGGCAGTGCAGCCGTCATAGCGGTTTCGATGAAGCCTGGGGCAATGGCGTTGGCACGGATACCCTTGGGGCCCATCTCCTGAGCGATACTCTTGGCGAGGGCTATCAAACCTGCCTTTGAAGCGGCATAGTTAGCCTGACCAGCGTTACCGTGTACACCTACAACCGATGCCATATTGATGATAGAACCGCCACGCTGACGCATCATCACAGGTACACAAGCATGAATGAAGTTGAATGCACTCTTCAGGTTAACGGCAATCACAGCGTCCCACTGCTGTTCAGTCATGCGCAACATCAAACCGTCCTTAGTGATACCAGCGTTGTTAACCAGAATATCGATAGAACCAAACTCTTCCTTGACAGCCTTCACAACCTCCTCGGTCTGAGCAAAATCGGCAGCGTTCGAGGCATAACTCTTTGCCTTGACACCCAGAGCAGCAATTTCCTGCTCAGTCTCTAGGTTCACTTCCAAATCGGTGAATGCAATGTTACAGCCCTCAGAGGCATACTTCAATGCGATAGCCTTTCCGATACCGCGTGCAGCACCAGTAATCAGTGCTGTCTTTCCTTCTAATAATCCCATAATTCTTTATTTATATATAATAAAAACTATCTAGTAAACTTACCCAAGGCACCATACACCACCTTTGCCACCTGTGGTTTGGTGTCTTCTTCGCGCATGCCGTGTGCAATGCGTCCATAAATATAAGGTACTTCAAGTCCCTTGATACAATAGTGCGTAATGTCAGCCACCAAATCGACGTTGTCAATATCGAACTCACCGTCCTCCTTGCCTTCAGTATACACCTTACGGAATAGTTCAATCTCTGCATCATCGAAATGCTTACGCACCTTCTCTACCATCCAGATGTTACGGAAGAACTCAGCACGCAGGTTACCATTACGTACCACCGTCTCACGAATCATGCTCAGATGCGTATAAATCAGCTCGATGATTTTATCCTGCGGACGAATCTTGCGTGCTGCCACCTCGTCGAGTTTGTCGCTCAAACGTTCCAACTCGCCCTCAATCACAGCATAGTAGATTTCTTCCTTCGACTTAAAATAAGTATAAAGGGTACGACGTCCCTTACCCGAGGCCGTGGCAATGTCGTTCATCGTAGTACTCTCCAGTCCGTTTTTGGCAAACAACTGGCGTGCCACATCCACTAACTTCTGACGTGTTTTTGATACTGACATGTCTCTAAATCTCCATCATTTACTAATTGCACAATGGTCTTATAGTGTGCAAAAGTAAGAAAAACCGAGCAAACGACCAAATATTTCGACTCAAAAACAACAAAATTACTAATAATTTACGATTTTTATGCAAAATATTTGGCAGTTTCAAAAAATAGTCGTACCTTTGCACCCGCTTAAGAAAAAAAACATCGCGGAGTGGAGCAGTTGGTAGCTCGCCAGGCTCATAACCTGGAGGTCGCATGTTCGAGTCCTGCCTCCGCAACTAAAGAAGCTCAAGTCACATGACCTGAGCTTCATTTTTTATTTACGTCTCAACGTTTCTACAATTCTTGCCATCTGGTTCGGAATGCGAATCTGTTGCGGACACTTCGGCAGACAAGCCTCACAATCCGTACACTGATTAGCCCATTTAGACACATCGGGTAAGGCCTTGCGCAGTCCCTCGGCAAACTGTTCCTTACGTTTCATATAGTCGGCAGCCTGTTTGTCGGGCAATGGCAGGATATGCTCATTGACAGCTTCATTATAATAGGCAAAATTGCCCGGGATGTTGACACCATAAGGACAGGGCATGCAATATTCGCACGTGGTACACGGAATGGTGGGGAAGCCCGCCATCTGGTCAGCGATTTCTGCCAGTAGCTTGTTTTCAGCCTCCGAACACACTTCCAAAGGCGAGAACGTCTCAACGTTGTCTACCAGATGGTCCATACGGTTCATACCACTCAGCGTCGTCAGGATATTGGGATATGAGCCCACCCAACGAAAAGCCCAACGGGCTGTACTGTCGTTGGGACGTACGGCCTTCAACTGGTCGGTCAGTTCCTGTGCCATACGCCCGAAGGCACCACCTCGTAATGGTTCCATAATCACAGCCTGCACGCCTTTTTTCTCCAGCTTGTCATACAGGTACTCCGCATCTGCATCATGTCGGCGCCCCTGACGAATCGAAGCATGTCGCCAGTCCAGGAAGTTCATCTGAATCTGCACGAAGTCCCAGTGGTATTCGTCCTGATGGTCCAGCAACCAGTCGAAGTCACGCACGTCACCATGATACGAGAATCCTAGATGCTTAATGCGTCCTGCCTCGCGTTCCTTCAACAGGAAGTCTAAGATACCATTATCCAGGAAGCGGCCCTTCAGCGAGTCCATACCGCCACCAATACTGTGTAACAGATAGTAGTCTATATAGTCCACCTTGAGGCGTTCCAGTGACTGCTCGTACATCCGCTTCGAATCATCAAAGCTCCACAGCCGACGGTTCTGGTTCGACATCTTCGTCGCTATATGGAATTTCTCTCGGGGGAATCGGCTCAGCGTATTACCCGTCAGCACTTCCGAACGGCCACCCATATACATCGGTGCCGTATCAAAGTAGTTCACACCGTGCGCTATGGCATAGTCCACCAGCTCATCTACCGCCGTCTGATCGTCAGGCAGACGCATCATGCCGAAACCCAGCAGTGAAATCTTCTCACCCGAGCCGTGCTGCACGCGATACGTCATTTTGTTCTCATCAGCGTCATACCTTAAGTTTTTCGGTCTCGGGGTATTGCCCGCCAACACATTCAGCGGATCCATAGCCATCATAGCCAACGCTGAACCGGCACCAAAGCCCAACTTCTGCAGGAACTGTCGCCTGCTCATGTCATTACTATCCTTCTTCATACTTGATTGTCTCGTCTTTGTGTGGTACACATTTTCGTTTTTAGTTCTTTTTCAACCGCAAAGATAGGTATTTTTATCTTTCCTTCCAAATTTTCTGCATTATTATTTGGTGATTATCGAAACATTCTCTAATCTAACACCCAGAAACACTTCATAGGTCGATTGACGCAAAGGACGTCACTTATCGCCCGAAGGTACGTCACTTTGCGGTCGTAGATGCGATACTTTACCCCCCTAAAGTATCATCGGAACGGGTCGTAGATGACGTCGGAACGGATGGAAGGAAACGTCGGAACAGGTCGAAAGTATCAGTCTTTTGACACGCCAAAGGTAACTACTTCGAGATATTGTATGACAGTATGACGGTATGACGGTAGAAAATATAAAGTCTTCGCGTACCGCGTATACGCGCGCGGTACGCGAGAGGTTTCAGAAAACAGCCGTCATACTGTCACATGTCACGGTCACGTCAGACCTAGTGTTTACTATTCTCAATGGTTTCTTGTACATGTTGTTACAATACTGTAGATTATTCACTTGCAAAGTTACATCATTTTTTGAAAATTTGCAAGCATTCAGCATCTTTTTTTTCACAATAAGCCTAAATGCACAAAAATAAAATCATTCGTAGGCCTCAAAAGGAACAGCTTGATTGATAAGAATAGATATCAGTACTGATTAGCACACGTGGGCGCATTTGTAACAACTGCTGGGCATTTGCTTCCGTCGTAGCTGTCAGCAGTCCTAAGACTGCCAACAGTACGAACGACTCGATAACGAGTTTTTTAAACATATTTATGAACGAGTAGTTTGTTTGTCAATGCAAAGATACAACGTTTTCCGCAACAATCAACCAATAAGCAGCGAAAAATCTACGTAAACGTTTGAAATGAAAAAAGAAATACGTTTCTTTGTTTTGTGCTCAACATTTCGTAACTTTGCAAGCGAATTGTAATACGAACTATATTCTAAGACAAATTTATTAATGAAAAAACTACTTTTAACTACCCTACTGACACTGACTACAACTGTGTTGATGGCGCAGTCATTACCGTACCAAAATCCAAACCTGACAGCAGAACAGCGTGCTGAAGACTTGTTAGGCCGCTTAACACTAGAAGAGAAAGTCAAGCTGATGATGGACTCATCGCCAGCCATACCGCGATTAGGCATCCCCCAGTTCCAGTGGTGGAACGAGGCGCTGCATGGCGTGGGCCGAAACGGCTTTGCTACGGTGTTTCCCATCACAATGGCAATGGCCGCCTCGTGGAACGATGCCCTACTGTACCAAGTATTTACGGCTGTCAGCGATGAGGCGCGTGTAAAAGCCCAACAGGCGAAACGCTCTGGCGATATCAAGCGCTATCAAAGTCTATCGTTCTGGACACCCAACATCAACATCTTCCGCGATCCAAGATGGGGACGCGGACAGGAGACATACGGTGAAGACCCCTACCTGACCACAAAGATGGGACTGGCCGTGGTGAACGGCCTGCAAGGACAGAGTTTTTCTAGCGAGTCTAGAGATTCTAGAGAATCTAGAAAATACAAAAAGCTCTTGGCCTGTGCCAAACACTTTGCCGTACACAGCGGACCAGAATGGAACCGTCACACCTTTAACATCGAGGATTTGCCCGAGCGAGACCTATGGGAAACCTATCTGCCTGCCTTTAAGGCACTGGTACAGGAAGGTAAGGTAGCTGAGGTGATGTGCGCCTATCAACGTATCGACGGACAAGCCTGCTGCGCTCAGAACCGCTACGAACAACAGATTCTGCGCGACGAATGGGGATTCGAGGGACTCATCTGCTCAGACTGTGGTGCCATACGCGACTTCCTGCCCCAATGGCACAACGTAGCCAAGGATGGCATACAGGCTTCAGCCAAAGCCGTTTTGGCAGGTACCGACGTGGAGTGTGGCAGCATCTACAAAAATCTGCCAGCGGCCGTCAAGCGTGGTGACATCACAGAGGCACAGATCAATACCAGTCTGAAACGACTGCTCGTAGCCCGCTTCGAACTGGGTGACTTCGACAAAGACGAGTTAGTAGAATGGACGAAGATTCCTGAAGACATCGTTGCCTCTAAAGCGCACAAGCAATTGGCACTTGACATGGCTCGCCAAAGCATCGTCCTGTTAAAGAATAACGGTGTCTTGCCACTTTCCAAGGATGATAAAGTCGTTGTGTTGGGACAGAACGCCAACGATGCCGTCATGCAATGGGGCAACTACGCTGGTTCACCCACCGAAACAGTCACTATCCTCGACGGCATCCGTCAACAGGTGGGTGACGTACGCTTCGTACAGGGTTGCGGCCTGACACGTAACGAGTCGTATGAGAGCCGCTTCAATGAAATGATCGACCCATTAGGCAATCCTGGTATGCAGGCCATTTTCTGGAACAATATGCAGATGAAGGGGCAACCCGTGACTACCGTCAACCTGCGTCAGCCCATCCACCTGAACAATGGCGGTAATACCGTATTTGCTCCTGGCGTGGAGTTGGAGAATTTCTCTGCACGTCTGGATGGCACCTTCAAGCCGACACGTGACGAGACGCTGCTGTTCGACATTAGTGCTGACGATATGCTGCGTCTGATAGTCAACGGTGACACCATCGTAGACATCTGGAAAGTGCGCCACCGTACACAGGGCGACAAGAGGGAGTTGAAAGTAAAAGCCGGAGAACACTATCGCATACAGATAGACTATGGTCAGGAGGACGGCTATGCCGCACTGAACTTCGACATCAAACACAGATTTTCACCTACCTCACAAGAGTTGCTGGCTAACATCGGACAAGCCGAAAGCGTCATTTTCGTAGGTGGTATCGCTCCCACCCTAGAGGGCGAGGAGATGAAGGTCAGCGAACCTGGTTTCAAGGGTGGCGACCGCACCAGCATCGAACTGCCACAGTCGCAGCGCGACGTGCTGGCCATGTTGCATCAAGCTGGCAAGAAAGTGGTCTTCGTCAACTGTTCTGGCTCGGCTATCGCCATGACCCCAGAGTTGGAGTCGTGCGATGCCATCGTACAAGCGTGGTACCCTGGCGAACAAGGTGGCACGGCCGTTGCCGACGTGCTTTTCGGCAAGGTGAATCCCAGCGGGAAACTACCCATCACGTTCTATAAGAGTACCAACGACCTGCCTGACTTCCTCGACTACACGATGAAGAATCGCACCTACCGCTACTTCAAGGGCGACGCACTGTTCCCCTTTGGTTATGGACTGAGCTATACCACGTTTGACATCGGCAAACCCGTCTATAAAAATAACAAGGTACGCGTGACGGTGAAGAATACTGGTCATGTGGACGGCACGGAAGTGGTGCAAGTGTACATACGTAACACGGCTGACAAAGAAGGTCCGCTGAAGACCCTGCGTGCCTACCAGCGTGTGGCGCTGAAGGCCGGCGAACAAAAGACTGTCGATATTGACTTCCCACGCGAACGCTTTGAGGGTTGGGATATGAAAACCAACACCATACGCGTGGTGCCAGGAAAATATGAACTGATGGTAGGAAACTCGAGTGCTGACAAGGATTTAAAACAAATCCTCGTCAACATCAAATAGGAATTCATCGAGGGCACGGCGTTCCTTCTTGGTGGGACGTCCTGTTCCTCGCTGACGATCGACGAAACCACTGATGCGGTTCATCTCTAACAACTCATACTGATCGGGCGTGGTAACATTCTCATAGACTTCGGGTAACAGCTTTGCCCCTACCCTCTGCTCGATGGTTTTCAGAATCTTAAAGGAATAGGTAACTGGTGGTTTGCGAACGCAGACCACTTCGCCTTCTTTTACCATACGTGAAGGCTTAACATTGACACCCTGAATGGTGACACGACCATTCTTAATCGCGTCGACAGCTATTGAGCGTGTCTTGAAGATACGCGCTGCCCAGAGCCATTTATCGATACGGGCTTCGTTCATTGTTGTGGTTCCTTAGAGACTTTGGGTTCTTTAGGGAGTTTCGGACCTTTGCCCAGCTTGTTGTACTGGTTCATCGTGATGTCGATACCTGCCAAGACAAAACTCTTAATGATATCGACAGCAAGCGTGATGGTGGGCTCCAGCTTCTCTCTCTCCTCAGCCAGGAAACGGCCGAGCACGTGGTCTATCTGCGAGCCTACGGGATAGTCGTTGCCAATGCCCATACGCAGACGGGCATATTGCTGACCGATGAGCTGCTGGATATGTCCTAAGCCATTATGACCACCATTCGAGCCATTGCCCTTCAGACGGAACTGTCCAACAGGAATGGCTACATCGTCGCTGACAACCAACAGACGGCTCTGGTCAATATTCTCCTTGTTCAGCCAGTAACGCACTGCATTACCACTCAGATTCATATACGTCGTCGGTTTGAGCAGAAAAACCTTCCTGCCCTTCAATGAGGTCTCAGCGACAAAGCCGTAGCGTTTATCCTCAAAAACGATATTGGACGCCTTAGCAAAAGCGTCCAATACCATCCATCCTGTATTGTGGCGGGTCTCAGCGTATTCATCGCCTGGATTACCCAAACCAACAATTAAGTACTTGTCCAATTGTCAATTATCAATTATCAATTGTCAATTACTTTACTCAGCGACAGCCTCAGCAGCAGCGGAACGTGATGCACGAGTAGCCTTAACAGAGCAAACGATAACCTCCTTAGAAGTAGCGATCTCAAGACCCTCGAAGCTCAGTGAGCCAACCTTGATAGCCTTACCCAGCTGCAGATCGGTAACGTCGATGTCCAGCTTCTCAGGAATCTGCTTGTAGGGAGCAGTTACATTGAGAAGACGGATAGACTGGCTCAGACGACCACCATCGCGAACACCCTGAGCGTGACCTGTGAGGTTCACGGGGATACCAACGGTGATAGCCTTGGTCTCGTTGATCTCGAAGAAGTCAGCGTGCAGCAGAGCATCGGTTGTGGGATGGAACTGCAGCTCCTTGATGATAGCCTTGTGCTCCTTACCGTCGATGTTCAGGTTGACAACATATACATGTGGGGTGTAGACTGCCTTGCGGAGTTCAGCCATAGAAGCTGAGAAAGCAAAAGCCTCGGGCTGACCGTTCTCACCCTTCTTCTCACCATACAGATTGCAGGGTACCAGACCCTCCTTACGAAGCTGCTTTGAGGCCTTCTTGCCTGTGTCGGTGCGCTTCTGACCGTTTACGTTAATCTCTTTCATAATTTTAATAATGTGTTACTCTAAAATTAAGTTGTTTTGCTTAATCCACCATCACACGATGCGAAAAGCGGCTGCAAAGGTACATAAAATTTATGGATTGAGCAAATAAAAAGCAAAAATAATGTTAGCGAAAGCAAATTTTTCACTTTTCACTTTTCGTTTATCACTTTTTTTCGTACCTTTGCAGCTGATAAGAGTATCAAAATAGCTATTTTAGAGAAAAAGTATTATGATTAACAGAGAACTCATTAGAATCAAGACAGTACAGTTGACCTATGCGTACTATCAGAATGGAAGTAAGAACATTGACACGGCTGAAAAGGAACTTCTGTTCAGTCTCTCAAAAGCCTACGATCTTTACAATTACCTGTTAGCGCTTATTGTGGGCATCACCCACGAGTCGCGCCGCCATCTGGAAGTGGCTCAGGCACGTGCCCAGCGTGAGGGAACGGAAATGCCTTCACAGAAGTTTGCCTACAACCGCTTTGCACTGCAGTTGGAAGAAAACCACATGCTGAACGAATTTTTGGAGAGTCAGAAGAGAAACTGGGATCAGGACCAGCCTGAATTCCTGAAGAAGATTTATACCCAGATTACAGAGAGCCAAATCTACAAGGACTATATGGCCAGCAGCGACGACAACTATGATGCCGACCGCGAGCTCTGGCGCAAACTGTATCGTACCCTCATCCAGAACAATGCCGACCTGGATGCCCTGCTCGAAGAGCAGAGCCTCTATTGGAACGACGACAAGGAGGTGGTGGATACCTTTGTTATAAAGACCATCAAGCGCTTCGACGAGAAAAACCAAAGTCATCAGGAGTTGCTGCCAGAATACGATTCAGAGGAGGACAAGGAATATGCCCGCAAGCTGTTCCGTGCCACTATCATGAATGCCGACCAGTATCAGCGCTACATGAGTGAAGCATCACGCAACTGGGACTTTGACCGTCTGGCCTATATGGATATCGTCATTATGCAGATTGCCATTGCCGAGATGATGACATTCCCCAGCATTCCCATCAGCGTGAGCATCAACGAATATGTTGAGATTGCCAAGGTCTACTCCACCCCACGTAGTGCCGGATACATCAACGGCATGCTTGATGCCATTGCACGTCATCTGGTGAAGAGTGGACTGCTATTGAAGCACATGGACGAGAAACATTAAACATTAAAATTAAGATTATAAAAAAACAATTATGACACAGATTATCTTAGCTGCACAAGCCCAGGGTGGTGGCAGCATTAGCTTTATCATTATGATGGTTGCCATTTTTGCCATCATGTATTTCTTTATGATCAGACCCCAGCAGAAGCGCCAGAAGGAGATTCAGAATTTCCAGAACTCGCTGCAGGAAGGCACGCAGGTACTCACTGGTGGTGGCATCTACGGTACCGTCAAGAAGATTGACTTGGCATCAGGCATCATCGAAGTCAAGATTGCCGACGGCGTAGTCATCAAGGTTGATAAGAGCTACGTATTCAAAGACACTGCCAGCACACCAGTGCAGAAGTAAGGCGCTTCATTAGTTAAGAGTTAGGAGTGAAGAGTTAGGTCTGTGAGTATCAAGAGCCTATACAGGACTTTCAGGGACTTCTTGTTCAGTAACGTGAACAAGCAGTTCCTGACGTTTTTGTTTTTTCTGATGCTCTCAGGCATCTTCTGGCTGACCATCACGCTCAATGAAATATACGAACGCGAAGTAAAAGTACCAGTACAGGTCGTGGGCATTCCAAAGAATGTGGTACTCACCTCTCCTGCTACCGATACTATACGGGCCACTATCCGCGACAAGGGTTGGATGATTGTTGCCTACCTCTATGGCGACCAGTTGCCAACACTTCATCTGAATTACAAGAATTACGACAGAGGCAATGGCGGTGGCATCATTTCAGCCTCAGACATCAAGCGTCTGTTGGAACAGCAACTGGAGATTTCGACGAGCATCACGTCAGTCAAGCCAGACCGTTTGGAGTTTTTCTACAACAATGGTGAGCGCAAACGTGTGCCCGTCCGATGGACTGGCCGCATCATGCCAGAACACCTCTACTTCATCTCGCAGGTCAACTACATGCCTGACAGCGTTGACGTATACACCTCGCCAGAGAAATTAGACAGCATTCGCTGTGTCTATACCGAGCCGCTCAACTATGCAGGCTTCAGAGACACGCTGTCCGTCGATTGTCGCCTAAGTCATGCCAATGATGTCAAGGTCGTACCAGAACGCGTACGCGTTGAATTCATGACTGACGTGCTGACAGAAGAGGCCATTGACGGCGTCCCCATCAAGTGTCTCAATCTGCCAGAAGGCAAGGTGTTACGTACCTTCCCCACCAAAGTCAAGGTGCACTTCGTGGCTGGTGCCAGACAGATACGCTTTCTGCGTCCTGAAGACTTTATTGTCGTTACAGACTATCGCGAAATAGCCCAGAACCCTTCCGACAAGTGCAATCTCTACCTGCAAAGCGTACCCCACGGCGTCAGTCGTGCCACATTAGACACCAAGCAAATAGACTATCTCATCGAAGAAGACTAAAGCGGGCTTTGCCCTAGTGAAAAGTGAAGAGTGAAGAATGAAGAAGATTGGGATTACGGGCGGCATAGGCTCAGGCAAGAGCTACGTATGCAAGCGGCTGCAGGCTAAGTACGACATCGAGGTTTACGACTGCGATGCAGCAGCCAAGCGCCTGATTCGCATCTCCCCCAACCTTCAGCAACAGATCATCCAGCTCGTAGGCTCGCTCGACAAGGCTGCCATGAGTCGCTTCCTGTTAGCCAGCGAAGCTAACCAGCAAGCCATGAACGCCATCGTCCATCCTGCCGTATTCCGCGATTTTCAGGAGAGCGGCATACAATGGATAGAAAGCGCCATCCTCTTCGAGTCTGGTGCCGATCAACTGGTCGACAAGTCCGTCGTTGTGACAGCCCCACAGGAAGTCCGCATCCAGCGCGTCATGCAGCGCGACGGCATCACCCGCGAGAAGACGCTGCAATGGATGAATCGTCAGTGGTCACAGGACGAGGTGGTGGCTCACGCCGACTATGAGATTGTCAACGATGGCATAGCCGACATCGACCAACAAATAGAACAATTATTAAAAACAATACAGACATTATGAAACAGACCATTTTAGCTATCTCGGGCAAACCGGGACTCTACAAGTTAGTATCACGTGCCAAGAACAGCCTCATCGTCGAGGCACTGGACGATACCCACAAGCGTATCCCCGCCTTTGGCACAGACCGTATCACCTCACTGGCCGACATCGCCATGTTCACTGAGACAGAAGATGTGCCCCTGATGAAGGTGCTCGCCTCTATGCGCGACCTTGAAAAGGGTAAGAAGTCGAGCGTTGACTTCCGCAAGGCTGGTCCCAAAGAGTTGCACGACTACTTCACAAAGGTGCTGCCCGACTGGGATCAGGAGCGCGTGCAGAACAGCCACATCAAGAAGCTTATCCAGTGGTATGACATCCTTGTTCAGGCCGGCATCACCGACTTCGAAGAAGAGATGGCTCCCACAGAAGGTGACAACATCGACGATCGCAAGGAAGACTAAGTATACTTAACTTTCCTCTCGCTTAATCGCTGCCTTGAACTACGTTCGAGCCAGCTAACGCTCGGAAAAGTTAAGTTAACTTAACTTTCCTCTCGCTTAATCGCTGCCTTGACTTGCGCCATGTTGCTGCGCGAGACGGGCAGCGATTCGTGACTATGCTTGATAAGCAGCTGGGTAGAGCCGGAATGAGAAGTGATCTGCTCTACCTGACTAAGGTTGACCAGGAAAGCACGATGACAACGGACAATCATCGGATAGCCCTGCAGCATTTCCTCCATCTGTTTCATGGTGGCGCGCAGCATGTCGGTATGCACCTGACCGTCGCGCAGATGGTTCACCTTGACATAGTTGCCAACAGCCTCAATAAATAACAGGTCGGAAATATGGAGCGCCACGGATTCGTTCGTCGTGCCAGTGAGCGTGAACTCTTGGCATTGACTATCGGTAGATTCAGGTGCCTGCAGAGAAGGCTTCTCACTCGGTTTTTCTGATTGTATCTTCTTCAATTCTTCATTCAGCAATCGTGTCTCTTCCAGTTCCATCGCCAGATACTTGCTACGGTACTTAAAGCGCCAGTAGAGTCCGATGGCGAAGGAGCAGAAGGCGATGATGACAAATGTCTCAAGGAAATTGACGACAGAAAGCTGATTACCCTCTACCCTGTCGCTCAGCACGAAGTGGCGATAGAGACAGATGCCCAGTGCCACAAGCGGCGTGTTGATAAGCTGGAACCATAGGTTGCGGCGGATGATGTATTCGACACCTTTCTTGAACGACCTCGGCATCTTGACAACGTACTTCAGGATGATGTCCGTCAGCATACAGATAAAGAAACCTATTACGCCCAAAGCTACTAGATGTACGTAGGCCTGCCACTGCCACGCATCCAATCCGAATGGTTTAAACACAGCCAGCGCCACTACTATAAACGTGGTGCTAATGATTCTTGTTGTTATCGTTTCTTTACGTCCTTGTTTCATTTCAAATCGCAAAGGTAGTATAATTCCATTAAACAACCAAACCATTTGTCACATTTCTGCCATTTATCACACCATCCGTCACATTTCCATGCTGTTTATCCCAGAAATTTGGAGGGATAAGCAGTTCGCCGTACCTTTGCACCCAGAAATTTTAATCAAAAAAAATATAGTTATGAAGACAAGAACGATTATTGGAATTCTGTTGATTGTGGCTGGTGCATGGAAACTGGCCAACATGTGGGGAATCATTGAGAACGACTGGCTGTGGCGTCAGCCCTGGACTATGTATATTGCTCCAGTAGCACTTATATATATAGGGGCATTGGTGATTATAAACAGCTACCGCCGCGACCCCGACCAGTGGCTGCAGCGCCCGCTACCCATCGGCGAGGACGGCAAGCGCATCTGCTGCTCGGTTAACTATGGCGGCGACGAGTACGTGTATCACGGCGAGACGTTCCACGGTGCCCGACTCGACGCCTTTTGTGGTGGCATCCGCATGGACCTGCGCGAGGCCGTCATCACCGAGGATGAGGAGATTGACATCCACACCTTCTGCGGCGGTATCGAGCTCTTCGTACCCACCCACGTCAACGTCGTGGTGAAGAGCTGCAGCTTCATCGGCGGTATCGGCAATCATGCCACACATACTGCCGCCCCGAAAACACCCACCCTCCACATCGTCGCCAGCAATTTCTTCGGTGGTGTGGACGTAAAGAATTAAGAATTAAGAGTTAAGAATTAAGAATTAAGGGTATGAAAAAGAATGTTTTCAGGATAACAGCACTGTTGGCTGCAACGATGATGACAATGATGACGTTCGCTCAATCGAACGACAGCATTTCGACGGACTCGACAATGTGGTTCAACCAGACGCAGGAATTGAGTGGCGTAGTGGTAAAGGGACGCCTGCCCAAGACGCGCGTTAAAGGCGATGCTATGAGAACAAGGGTCGCAGGTACGATACTGGAGAAGGCCGGAACCGTCTCTGATGCCCTGTCGAAGATTCCTTCGTTGGAGGCTGAGCGCGACGGCGGCGTGAAGGTGCTGGGCCGTGGCGATGCCGATGTGTATATCAATGGCCGACGGGTGCAGGACATGAAGGAACTCTCGCGCCTGCGCTCCGACCAGATTCAGCATGTCGATGTGGTGCAGAACCCAGGTGCCCGCTATGCAGCTTCAACAAGGGCCGTCGTGCGCATCACGCTGAAGAAGGCGCAGGGCGAAGGCTTCAGTTTCCAAGACTATATTGACGGCATGTATCAGTACGGCCACACGCTGACCAACAACCTCGATGTAAACTACCGCACGGGTGGTCTCGACATCACAGCATCGCTATGGGCAGGGCGCTATGGTCATGCAAAGTCATTACAGGAGCACGAGCTCACCTATTTCGTGGGAAACGACTATTACAAGAATGTCAACTCGCAGGAATCGAAAAGTGTCTGGAAGGGGTTGTCACCACAGTTGCAAGTAAACTATATGGTCGATGAGAATCACAGCTTTGGTGCCTTCTACAAATACGACCGCCATCCAAGCACCGATTTCAACAGTCATTTTTATACAGACAACTATGTGAACGACAAATTTGACGAGCATTCTGAGAGCCGCATCTGGCAGGATGAGAAATTCAGCAAGCATATCTTCAATGCCTATTATAACGGCAAGGTAGGCCAGCTGGGTATCGACCTCAATATCGACGGTCTCTTCGATGACACCAAGACGCCAGGCAGCACCACGGAACAGACGACGGCTGTTCAGTCTGTTGCTGTGCCACAACAACAAACTCAACGCACCATCGAGAGCAATACCAACAGCGGCAACAATTTCTGGGCCTCGAAGCTTATCTTCAGCTACCCCATATTGAAGGGCAACCTCTCCGTTGGCGGCGAGTACAGCTACAACCACCGCACGGATGCCTACACATTTCTGGCCTCCGACTATGTGCCCGTGAAAGCCACCGACACGGAGATTAACGAGAAGTCGTCAGCTGGTTTCGTCGAGTACGGCCGTCAGTTCGGCAAGGTATTTGCCCAGGCTGGCCTGCGCTACGAGCACCTGACGAACGACTACTTCAACTTCGGTGTGAGAGAGGACGAGGTGTGCCGCGACTACGGCGACTGGTTCCCTACCGCTACCCTCTCCGCTCCCATCGGAAAGATGCAACTGAGCCTGTCATACCGTCGCGACATCCAGCGGCCGGCCTACTCAAGCCTGACCAGTTCGACCATCTACGTCAACCGCTACACCTACCAAAGCGGCAACCCCTATCTGCTGCCAACCTACACGCACAGCCTCGTGCTCAACGCAGCCTATCAATGGGCGAACCTGACCGTCAACTATGGCCGCTGGAAGAACAGCGAGACCATGTCCACCGAGCCTTTCCCCGGTAGCACGGATCCGCTCATCAGCCTCGTCCGTCCCATCAATAGCGAGGAGGACTACAACCAGCTCTCGTTGAGCCTCTCCGCACGCCCCACTATCAACTTTAAACTCTCCACTTTCAACTGTTCATGGCACCCCATGTGGTATGCGTTCACCGTCTTCCAAAATTACAAGACGCCGACGGCCAACGGCACCATCAAGACCCTCAACGACCCATATGTCACGCTCATCTGGAATAACGACATCGAACTTCCCCTCAGCTTCCGCCTGAGTGCCAATGCCCAGTGGGCCACGAAGGGCGACTACAACAACTTCAGCATCACCGCCCAGCGCTTCGACCTCACACTCGGCGTGCAGCGAGACTTCAACCTCCGCCGCCTCGGACAGCTGACCGCCGACCTCCGCTGCGTCGATGTTTTGAACACCAACAAGACCGAGGCCGTCATCTACGGTATCCGTGAGCTGACCACATTCAACCCCGCCCGTCGCACTTTCGTGCTCGACCTTACTTGGAAGTTCAACGAGGCCCGCTCGAAGTACCGCGGCTCTGGTGCTGGCGAGAAGCAGAAGGCGAGAATGTGACGAAATATTTGTAAGTTTCTGCAACAATTTGTATCTTTGTATCGTCAAACAGAAAAAGACAAAAGAAATGATTATCCGTTTAGAACAACCAAAAGATTATCGTGAGGTAGAGAACCTGACTCGAGAGGCATTCTGGAATGTCTATCGTCCTGGATGCACAGAGCATTACGTACTTAATCAGTATAGAACAAACCCCGACTTCATCCCAGAGCTCGACTATGTGATGGAAGAGGATAGCATGATCATCGGCCATGTGATGTTTTCCAAAGCAGAGATTACGCTTGACGATGGAACGCTGTTCCCTTCTTGGACATTCGGCCCAATCAGCATTCATCCTGACTACAAGCGCAAGGGTTATGGCTTGAAGTTGCTGCAATATGCGATAGAGAAAGCCAAGGAGATGGGAATTGGTCTTCTGCAGATGGAGGGCAATATCGAATTCTACCGTCATGCAGGCTTCGACCTTGCCAGCAAGATGAAAATTCACTATCATGCAGAACCGCGAGAGTCAGAGGTTCCGTATTTCCTCGCCCAAGAACTGATACCTGGCTATTGGGGCAATCGTGAGGGAACTTACTGCCCGCCCAAGGGCTATTTTGTTGCCGACGAGAATCCCGAGGCTTTTGAGGTCTACGAAGCCACCTTTCCCAAGAAAGAGAAAGCATTCCAAGTGGGTCAGCTACCTCAGTTCTGTCAGAGTTGCGGTATGCCGTTGACCCGTATCGAGGACTGCGGCACGAATGCCGACGGCAGCACGAACTTCGACTACTGCCAGTACTGCTACAAGGACGGCAAATTCCTTCAGGAATGTACAATGGACGAGATGATTGAGCACTGCTTGCAGTTTATCGACGAGGTAAACAAGAACATGCCCAAACCCATGACTAAAGATGAGTACAAGCAGATGATGCGTGGCTTCTTCCCGATACTGAAACGATGGAGAAAATGAAGCATGTGTTTTTATGGAGTATTTAGTAAGATGACTCAGTTGCCGAACAACATAACGCTGCTTAGGATTGCAGGCTCTTTAGGTCTGCTCCTTTGTGATGTGACGAGTGTGGTGTTTTGGCTCATCCATGGGCTCTGCGGCATCAGCGACATAGCCGACGGATGGCTGGCTAGAAAACTAAAGTGCGTCACCAAAACGGGAGCATTGCTGGATAGCGTGGCAGACATCTGCTTCGTAGCGTGCTGCGCATGGAAACTCCTGCCGAAGTGACGGAGCAGCGAGTGGAGAGCCAAGCTTGCTTGGACTATCCCGAGTCGTGACGGAACTCGATGAAATCAACGTGAGCAGGCTCGAACGGAGTTCAAGGCTGTGAGGTGAAGGAACTAATAGAGTACAAATGAAATAATCAGATTTTTCTTTCACAAGGACATAATTTCGGCAATAATTGTGGTTTGTTGCCGATTTTATATTACCTTTGCATCGTAAAATCAGCAGGAAACGGGCATTCTTCGCTCACCATCCAGCAGGTCTGTTACAAATGCGGATTCAACGATGTGCCCCATTTCTGCCGCATATTCAAGCGCATGTTTCAAATAACTCCAAAAGAATTTAGAAAACGAGAATGATATGATAGAAAAAGAAAAGATGTTGGCGGGCGAGATTTATTCCGCCGTTGACCCGCAGCTGATTGAAGAGTTGACGGAAGTGAAGGAGATAATCCACGACTATAACCTGTTGCGCCCGTCGGAGAAGCAGAAGGCAAGGGAGATCCTGAAGGGTCTCTTGGGACACATCGCCGACGATGAGATATTGATTATCCAACCCTTCTACTGCGACTACGGTAAGCAGATTAGTGTGGGCAAGCGGTTCTTTGCCAACTTCAATTTTACTGTGCTCGACGAAGCCCCAGTCACCATTGGTGACGACTGCTTTATCGGCCCGAATGTCAGCATATACACAGCCTGTCACAGTACTGACCCCGTAGAGCGCAACAGCCGTAGAGAGTGGGCAGAATCAGTCATCATCGGCGATAATGTGTGGATTGGCGGCAGTGTGACCATCCTGCCAGGTGTAACCATCGGTGATAACGTAACCATCGGTGCTGGTAGCGTCGTGACGAAAGATATTCCTTCGAACTCTATTGCAGTAGGCAACCCCTGCAAAGTTATAAAGACTCTATGACACTACGTTTATGGAAGATTGTAACGACATTGTAATACCAGTCATTCTTATTTCTAAGCAATTATCACTATATTTGCACCCCAAAAAGGTACTTGATTTATGAGAATTCTTGTTGTCGATGATGAACAGGACATCTGCGAGATACTGCAATACAACCTCGAAACAGAGGGGTATGAGGTAGTGACCGCCAATTCGGCAGAAGAAGCACTCGGACTACCCCTACAGGAGTTTGGGCTGATTCTGCTGGATGTGATGATGGGCGAGATGTCAGGTTTCCAGATGGCTCGGCGATTGAAGGACAATACGGCGACAGCGCAGATTCCCATCATCTTCATCACGGCACTCGACAGCGAGGACAATCTGGTAAAGGGGCTGAACATTGGGGCTGATGACTACATCGCCAAGCCGTTGAGTATGAAAGAGGTGAAAGCCAGAGTGAGAGCGGTGCTCAGGCGATCGTCTCAGCCGCAACTCCAGCAAACCATCATTACCACTGATAACAAAATATGCTACGAAGGCATTACACTTGACCATAATGCAAAGACGGCCACACTTGATGGCCAGAATCTTTCGCTCACCAAGTTGGAATATGAACTGCTGTCACTCTTGTTACAACACCCTGGGAAGGTTTTTTCGCGCGAAGATCTGCTGAAATACTGCTGGCCGCAGGACGTGCTGGTGCTTGACCGTACGGTGGACGTGAACATCACCCGACTGCGCAAGAAAATTGGCCGCTATGGTAAACATATTAAAACACGTGTAGGCTATGGCTACTGCTTTGAAAGATGAGATTAAGCGAGAGCAGAACCAAACTCGTTTGAGCTCTGCCGAGCGTGAGCATTTTGCGCCGGAGGCGAAAAGTAAATCGTTCCAGCGCAATCTATTGCTCAGCATTGGCGGTGTTTTCCTGCTCTTCGCCGTCTGCTTCAGTGTATATCAGTATCAGCGCGAGAAGGAGTACAAGATTGACATCCTTCATTCGCGACTGCAGATGTACAACTACGAGATGGTACAGACGTTGGGCGAGGACAGCCTCACAAGCATCCGTTTGTTTCGCGACTATGTAGCGCGGCACAGCATGGAAGGCCTTCGCGTTTCTATTATAGACAAGAACGGGCGAGTTGTCCTTGACAGCTACGAGCCACAAGTGGATTCGCTAGGCAATCATCTTCAGCGAACCGAAATCCAGCAGGCCCTGCATGATGGCAATGGTTACGACATCAAGCGTTTGTCTCAATCCACCCACGAGACCTACTTCTATTCTGCCACCCGCTTTGGCAACGTCATCGTGCGTACTGCCGTACCCTATTCTGCTGAGTTGACGCAATCGCTGCAGGCCGATAACACCTACATTTACTTTGCCGTTGCCCTTACCCTGCTGCTGGGCATCGTGCTCTACCTGAGTACTCGTCGTATCAGCCGGCATATCGGTTATCTTCGCGAATTCGCCGTCAAGGCTGAAGAGGGTGAGGAACTGGATCACGAACTGGAGCGACGTCTGCCCGACGATGAGTTGGGCGACATCAGTCACACCATTATTATGCTCTACTGGAAGCTTCGTCATTCTGAAGAAGAAAAAATACGTATCAAACGCCAACTCACGCAAAATGCCGCTCACGAACTAAAGACCCCTGCTGCCAGTATCCACGGCTACTTGGAGAGCATCCTCGACCATCCAGACATGCCCGAGGACAAGAAGAAACACTTCTTAGAGCGTTGCTATGCCCAGAGCGAGCGTATGAGCAAACTGTTGCAAGACATGAGTGCGCTCACCAAACTGGATGAAATGGATGACAGGCATTCACGTGAGAATTATCATCAAGTGAATGTCCTGCAGGTCATTCAGAGTGCCCTCGACGATACAGCCCTGCAACTCCACGACAAAGGCATCACCCCTACGCTCCAAGTGCCCCGGCATATAGAAGTCCTCGGCGACGCAAGCCTTCTCTACAGCATCTTCCGCAACCTCATCGACAATGTCATTGCCTACGCCACAGGTGCCTCACGTCTCGATATCGTCTGCAAAGAGACGGAATCCGAAGGTCGTCATTTCTACGAGTTCCTGGTCAGCGACAACGGCCCTGGCGTAGAACCGCAGCATCTCGAGCATCTCTTCGAACGTTTCTACCGCATCGACAAGGGGCGCAGTCGCAAACTTGGCGGAACAGGCCTCGGCCTTGCCATCGTGAAAAATGCAGTTGCCGCCCACGGAGGAACAGCAACTGCACAACTTACGACTGGCGGCGGACTCACCATCCGTTTCACCCTCGCGAGGTTTTAACCTTGCCCATTTCTTGGCCTGTCCCCAAAGTCATCGCTTAGACCTTTTCCTGCCTGTACCACGTTCATCACGTAGTCTGCCAAACGCTCACACTCAGAAATGAAATCGACGTAGAAAACACCGAGCTGGTAACTATAGAGACCGGCATTCACATCGTGCAGGTTCTGGTTGCGCAGCTGCTTGCGGTAGTTGTTGATCTCATGCTCTATATTGATAGATTTTGTGATGTTGGTTTTTGGTGTATCCAGGTCGATGTGCTTCATCATTTCCTGCAACGAGCCCTCCACGAGGCCGAGCATCGTCTGCATGTGCTGCGTCTGCTCTGGCGTAAAGTCATCCTGACAGTGCATGCGGTGGCGGTTCAGCGTGCGACCGAGATTATATACTGAGTCGCCGATGCTTTCCAGTTCCGTAATCTGACGCAGCATCTTCTGAATCTGCGTCTTCGAGGCATCCGACAGGCGCCCCTCGCTCACTTTGTTTAGATAGGCGGCAATCTCCATCTCCATTGAGTCGGTGATGTTCTCATATTTCCCGATGCGCGAGAAAAGCTTATTGAACTCCGTCTCGTCCTGTATCTGCATTAACTCTGGTACGAATGTAAACATCCTTTGGCAACGCTCGGCAAAATGGTGAATCTCCTTCTGGGCCTCCATGATGCTGAGTTCGGCCGTTGATAGCAGACCGCCGCTGATGAACCTCAGGCGGTAGTCCTCCTCCTGGGCCTTCATCGGCAGCACACGGCATACGAGCATCTCTATCTGGCGGACAAAACCAATGAGCAGCAGCGTGTTGATGATGTTGAAGGCGGTGTGGAAAGCCGATAGTTTGAAGAGGTCGTTGCCGCCGCCCATCACATTGTCGACAAACCAACTGACGGCATCGCAGGCAGGATAGAACACTATGAGGAACACCACGACACCAAACACATTGAAGAACATGTGGGCGAGAGCTGCACGGCGAGCCTGTGTGTTGGCAGTGAGCGAGGCCATAAATGCCGTGATAGTCGTTCCGATGTTTTGACCCATAGCCAATGCCGCTGCCTGTTCGAATCCGAAGCCGGGGATGTTCATGCCAAAGAGCATCAGCGTGATGGCCATTGTGGCTGCCGAAGCTTGAACGATCATGGTGACCAGTGCACCAACGATGACGAACAGCAGTATGGTAAGGAACGAATCCTGCGGCACATGGGACAGCATGCTAGCTACCATATCGCCAATGTTCATCGCTGTGGCCGCTTCCTGCAGGAATGCCAGACCCATGAACAGAAAAGAGAAGCCGAATACAAACTCTCCAATACTCTTTCTATTACCTTTATTGCTGAATATCAATGGCATTCCTATGGCCAGCAGGGGAATGGCAAATGCCGCAATATTTACTTTGAATCCTACGGCTGAGATTATCCACGCTGTCACTGTTGTACCAATGTTGGCACCCATGATGACACCAATCGACTGGCCGAGTGTCATCAGTCCGGCATTCACAAAACTAACTACCATCACCGTCGTGGCACTCGATGACTGGATAAGTGCTGTGATGAGAATACCCGTCAACACACCCATCACGCGGTTCTTAGTCATCGCCGCCAGAATACTGCGCAGGCGGTCGCCCGCAAACTTCTCCAGACCTTCCGACATCGTCTTCATGCCAAAAAGGAACAGAGCCAGCGAACCGACGAGCGAGAAAATGTTGATGATTAATTCCATTTCTTTGTATTTTTGTGCAAAGGTAATGGAATCTTGTTACGCTCGCGTTACGCTAATGTTACAATGCTGTTACAAGCAACCTCGTAATTAGGATGTCTTACATTTGAAACTTTTTTGTAATATCATGATAGTACCTTTGCCTGCACAAAATTAATTTGTTTATGGAAAGAGAAAAGGCTGAAAAAATCATTTGGATGATTGATTGGTTAAGATTCATCATCCTTGCATTGCTCCTCACATTAATCTTCGTGGGGCTTGGAAAGGCATAATCAGAATAATGATGCTACCCATGTTCACCTTCTTGAAGCATTATCACCCATCAAGTATCATTTATCCTGAATAATTCATAGAGGTCTTCTTTTTCGGTCAGATTTCGCTTGTTTTCGCTCATCATAACCTATTCGACTGCAAGGACGGTGCAAACCGAGTACAGAGAGCTCGCTCTTTGTCGAGGTGCAGCCCGTTCTCGCGGCTTTCAACCGCAAAGTTACGAATAATTTTCGATATGTGTACCAGTTGGAGCAAAAAATATCATTATTTTCTTTTGTCCGTTCCCTCTACCCTACCTCATGGTGATCATTGAAATGGAAAAGCGATAAAGACAACTCGCAAATTAGACCATAATAATAATCTATACCATTGAATTACACTCGGGGGAAGGCTGCGATTAAGTGAGAGCAGAGTGGAGTTCACACCTACTCTGCCGAACGTGAGCAGGCTCGACCAAAGGTCAAGCTTCGCCGTGGGGGCAGACAGTCCCCATTGAGAAATAAAGAAATCACAAAACTGCTGTCCCACCTTATTATATACATGGGACAGATGTTTTGACCGCTGTCAATCGTGCCAATGTTAACGTGTCGTCAGACCGACATCTTTGGCACGACTTTGTTCGTCGATACAATCTTTATCTTGATAAAGTGATTAAGATTTTTGTTGAATTTGAGAGAATCTCCAGATAGTTTGGGTGCCGGAACTCGTAAAAAAAACATAAATTTTGAAGAAAAACCTTCGAGAAGCCAAGCCGAGTCTTTCGTTAGGGTAAGAAGAGGGTAAGAAGACCCCAAGAATAGGGTAAGAAGAGGGATAGAAGACTCCTCCTTTGGTGTTCCTTTACTCTTCCTTAGGTGCTCCTTTGGTGTCCTCTTGTTGGTTCTCATCCTTCGTAGATGGAAGGTAGAAGGTTCGTAGATGTGATGTTGGGAAACGGTGTTTTCTTGAACGTATGTCCGTGGGACTTTCTAGATATGTTCATAAGGGGTGGGAACAAACGTTTGTGGGGCAATGACCATAGGTTGGACGGGGAAAAGGCACTATTTTGCATAAAAAAGCATAAAAAGTGGCTGATATTTTCGATTATTTCATTATTTCGTGAAGAAATTGAGAATAAATCACTACCTTTGTGCAATAAACTATTGAATATGGAAGATATTAACCGAATAAAGATGGTGCTGTTTGAAAAGAAACGCACTGCGCGCTGGCTCGCAGGGGAACTTGGGGTTACCCCATCAACAGTGAGTAAATGGTGTACTAACACTTCGCAGCCAGATTTGGCTTGTCTGCTGAAGATTGCAGACTTGCTCGAAGTGGATATCAAGGAACTACTTGTTAGGGAGTATAAACAGTTTCTCCTTTCTCAGGAGTCAAAATGAATAACAGTAGAACTATCGTAGCAAGGTCGTAGGATAGACCGAGTTGAGAGCAAGCCGAGACATTCTTTTAGTCGCTACGCTTTGAAAAGCGGCAAAGCCGAGCGCGGTAGGATAAGAAGAAGGTAAGAATACAATAAGAAATAAAAAGAAGACACATTAGATTTGTGATATGAGCGAACAAAATATAAAGAGTCCAACAGATGGGATAAAGCAAGAAGAGAAATATCACATTCCCTCCTTGCCCTTGCCATACGATTTGGAGAGCAAGGAAGTCCTGAGGCAGCTGAACAGGGCAAACCGCAAACTGGCTGAATTGAAGGGTGTGGCACAAACCATACCTAATGAGCGCATTCTCATTAGCAGTCTTACCCTACAGGAGGCCAAGGACAGTTCTGAGGTGGAGAATATTGTGACTACTCAGGATGATTTGTATCGTGCCGGACTTGATCCTAGCCATCAGTTCATTAATGCCGCCACTAAAGAGGTGCTTTTCTATCGCGAAGCCATCAACGAAGGATTCCGTATGGTGCGAAACAAAGACATCCTCACCCTCAACGACATCAAGCATGTTCAGGAAATCTTGGAGCAGAATACCGCAGGCTTCCGCACAACACCAGGAACCCAGTTGAAGCGCGAAAACGACGGAGCAGTCATCTATACACCTCCGCAGGACGGAATAGCCATCGTCCAGTACATGACCAATCTTGAGCAATTCATCAACGATGACCAGCTAAGCCAACTTGACCCGCTCATCAAGATGGCCATCATACACCATCAATTCGAAAGCATTCATCCGTTCTACGACGGTAATGGTCGTACAGGTCGCATCATCAATATTCTCTATCTGGTTATTACCGGTTTGCTGGATTTGCCCATCCTCTATTTAAGTCGATACATCACCCACAACAAAGGTGAGTACTACCGACTGATACAAGCCATCAGGGACAAGAATACCGATAATGCCGCAGAATGGGAAGCTTGGATACTCTTTATGTTGAGGGGTGTAGAGGTAACAGCTGAGGATACGATTTCCTTGGTCAAGAACATTGGACGTTTGATGGCAGAATATAAGAATGTTATCCGTCCCGACTTTGGCAGTAAATACAATCATGAGTTGCTGAACGGCTTGTTCTATCACCCCTATACCAAAATAGACCATGTTGTAGCCAATATGCAGGTGTCTCGTCAGACCGCCTCGAAGTATCTGGATAGAATTGTGGCTCTGGGCCTCCTTCAGAAAGAAAAAATGGGCAAAGAGAACTATTATATCAACACCCGACTCATGAACCTCTTTATTGAGTTTGGCAAATATGAGGTAAAGGAGCCTGCGGAGATAATAGAATCTGTTCATGTTAATGAAATTGTGAAATGATAACACGTAAAGGAGTACGAGTTAAAAAAATCCAGATTCTTTAACATGAGAATAGTGACGAGTTAAGTTTTAACATAAAAGGGAACATAAAGATACAAGATGACGAACGGAACATATACAGGTTAGACGAACTTTCGCGGGATGTGTTCAAGGGCGTAAGGCGTAGCGTAGGCCGAGGATAGAGGTGGCTGATAGCAAGCCGAGACCTTCGGGAGGGGGGCGAGAAGCAAAGCCGAGTCTTTCGTTAGGATAAGAAGAGGGTAAGAAGACCCCAAGAAGAGTCCTTGAAGATATTAAGAAGACTAATAGAAGTAAACAGGAGAATAAAAACAAGGAAATGGATATGACTAGGTTATATAAATATTTGGACGTGACTGGTGGATTGGCGATGCTGGAGCATCACAATCTACAGTTCACTAATGCGTCCAAATTTAACGACCCGTTTGACTGTCACCCTGCTTTGTTTGATTACTCACATGCTCCGGTAAACAAAAACAACTGGCCGCCAGCTGATTTTCTCTCTATGAAGGGAGAGAACGATATGGAGAACTTAAGGAATAGCACTTGGATGTGCTGTCTTTCCAAGGTGTATGACTCATTGCTGATGTGGGCTTATTATAATAGTCACAAGGGTATCTGTATCGGATTAAATGTGGAAGCAGTTCTAAAGTCATGTCAACATGGATTCTTTGGACTAATGTATCCTTCGGTTGAAGAAGTTAAGTATAAGGATATACTCCAAAAACCTGACTATTTCAAAGACCATCCCTCATGGATAGACTTATGGACTACAAAGGCTAAAGCATGGGGGCATGAGCAAGAGGTAAGATTGATAACAAAAGATCCGGCTTGGGTTCGCGCAGGAAGAGATATTCCAAACGAATTGAAAGACGATGAAATTGTTGACGGCAAAGAAATAAGGCATTATCCCCAATTAAGTGCAGATTGTTTCGAGTCAGTCTATTTGGGCGTAAACATATTACCTCGAAATAAGACCAAGATTATCAAGGTCACAAGGAACTTGAATCCAAACATCAAAATATATCAAATGACAACAGATCCTGAAGCTTTCCTGCTGAGGGCAAAAGAAATAGAAGAACAATGAACAAACAACAATTAGCAGCAAAAATATGGGCTTCGGCCAATAAGATGAGGTCGAAGATAGAGGCCAATGAGTATAAGGACTATATTCTTGGCTTTATCTTCTATAAGTTCTTGTCAGACAAAGAAGTCAGATTTGCGACTACAGAGGCTGCAATCTCTGTAGAAGACCTTCCAAAGTATCTTCGAGAGAGCGACGATGAAGAGCGAACCGGAATGGTGGAGTATTTCCGCAACAATTTGGGTTATTTCATTTCTTACGATAACCTTTTCACCACTTGGCTTGACAAAAAGAGAGATTTTGACGTGAAGAACGTATCAGATGCTTTGTCTGCTTTTGAACGTCTTATACATCCTACCCATCAGAATGTTTTCAAAAACATCTTTAATACTCTTGAAGTTGGCTTGAAGAAACTGGGTTCTACCTCCAAGGATCAGACGGCTGCCATCAAAGGTTTGCTGAACTTGATAAAAGACATACCGATGGACGGAAAGCAGGACTATGATGTGCTTGGTTTCATCTACGAGTATCTGATTGGTAAATTTGCTGCTAATGCCGGCAAGAAGGCAGGCGAGTTCTATACTCCACATGAAGTCTCAGTCTTAATGTCTGAAATCGTGGCTGATCACCTGAAAGACAGGAAGCATATTGAGATTTATGACCCAACGAGCGGTTCAGGCTCATTGCTGATAAACATAGGCAAGGCTCTTTCCAAATATATGACCGATGAGAATGGTGTAGTCTATTATGCTCAGGAATTGAAGGAAAACACCTACAACCTGACACGTATGAACTTAGTGATGCGTGGCATCATTCCATCCAACATCTTTGTCCGCAACGGTGATACGCTTAAAAAGGATTGGCCTTTCTTTGAAGATGGGCTAGACGACACGTACGCTGACGACACGTACAAATATCATAGCGTAGATGCCGTTGTAAGTAATCCGCCATATTCCCAACCGTGGGAACCTAAGAACAAGAACAACGATCCCCGCTTCAAGGGATTTGGCGTGGCCCCCAAAGGGAAAGCTGATTATGCATTTCTCTTGCACGACCTCTATCACCTAAAGGGTGATGGAGTGATGACCATTGTATTGCCTCATGGTGTATTGTTCCGTGGAACCCCCGATGATGGCAGTGAAGGCAGCATCCGTAAGGAACTTGTTGAGGGTAATCATATAGAGGCAATTATCGGTTTACCTTCCGACATCTTCTACGGTACAGGCATTCCTACACTCGTCATGGTGCTTCGCAAGCAACGGGACGATGAGGGCATATTGCTTGTGGACGCTTCAAGCTGCTGTATAAAACAAGGCAAAAAGAATGTGCTTCGCACTTCCGATATAAAGCGGATAGTTGACGTGGTGAGAAGGCGTGAAAGCAAAAAAGGTTTTTCTTGTGTGGTATCCAAAGAGCAGGTTCGTAAGAATGACTACAATCTAAATCTTCCTCGTTATATCAGTTCTACCAAGCAACCCGAGGCATGGGATATTTATGCTACGATGTTTGGGGGTATTCCTAACAGCGAAATCGATTTATTGAATAACAGATGGGAGGCGATGCCAGGTCTCAGGCAACACCTCTTCACATCAGATGACACACCATTCAGCCAAGTGGTCCACGATGATATTGAGAATGAGATTATACGGCATCCCTCTGTAATAGCTTATAAGCAGGAGTTCGCCCAAGCTATGCAGGGATTTGATGATTATCTTTTTGAGGAGTTGCTGTGTCATCCAGAAAAAGTAAATATCGCTGTTGAGGAGCCAAAGATCAGTGAAGAAATCTTCTCTCGTCTGAAGGATGTGAAACTCATCGATTCGTACGATGCTTATCAGCTTCTCGATGACGAGTGGACTGCCATTGCGACCGACCTTGAAATTATACAGACCGAGGGTATGGATGCCTGCTTCGTTGTAGACCCCAACATGGTCACCAAGAAAAAGGACAACAAGGAAATTGAGGTTCAGGAAGGCTGGCTTGGCAGAGTGCTTCCGTTTGAACTCGTTCAGCAGATGTATCTCAAAGGGGATTACGATGCTCTTTGTGAAAAGCAGAAGAAACTGAACGGTGTCTCCAACGACCTCACGGAGTTGGTGGCATCTATAGCAGGATATGAGGACGGTGCGTCTGTGCTTAATGATGACAACAATGCTTTTGTAGCCAAGGAGGTCGCCACAAAACTTGACTCCATCTATGATAGTATCGACACCGACGAAACCAGGGCCCTGGAAGAATATCTCACCCTGACAAAGAAAGACAACAAATTGGCTTTCATAGCCAGTCATAGAGATATAGACTGGAGTATCGGTGTCCCCAACAAAGATAACACATACAGTGCTAAAGCCGTGCAGGCTATCATCAGGGACATTCGGTCTAAAACCGAGTTCGAAGAGGATACATTTGAGTTTGACCTCGTAAAGGCAGAACAGTTGTTGGAGGAAGAAAAAAGATTGAAAAGCGAATGTAAGAAAGATGCAGACGCCCTCCACCTCCTCACCAAGAAAACCATAGAGGAGAATCTAAACACGGAGGATGCCATCAACATTCTTCAACAGAAATGGATTGCACCAGTGGTGAAGAATTTAGCAGCGATGCCAGACAGCGTTGTATTGGACCTATGTACCAGCGTAAAAGCCCTTATAGACAAGTATGCCACCACAATGGTCGAGACCGAGCAGAGCATCAATGAGACAGAGTGCGAGCTAAACAAGATGTTGAGTAATCTTGTTGGCAACGATTTCGACATGAAAGGCATAGGCGAGATTCAGAAACTTTTTAACCACAATGATTATGAGTAAGGAGTTGGTGCCAAATATCAGATTTAAGGGATTTGATGGAGAGTGGAAGGAGTCGTTGCTGAATGAGAAACTGATTCCTTCAAGAGAAAAGAATACACAAGAAGTTTTTTCGAAGGATGATGTGCTTTCTGTGTCTGGTGATTATGGCGTTGTGAATCAACTTAAGTTTAAGGGGAGGTCATTTGCCGGTGTGTCTGTCGCTCCATACGGAGTAGTACATATAAATGATGTTGTCTATACAAAGTCACCGCTCAAAAAGCAGCCTTATGGCATTATTAAGACTAATAAGGGTGTAGATGGCATTGTTTCCACGCTCTACGCTATCTATTCTTGTGCCAAAGAAGTCTATCCAAATTTCGTAGAAGACTATTTCAATTCAGATGAGAGATTGAATTCATATTTGCGTCCATTGGTTAGGAAGGGAGCAAAAAATGACATGAAGATTTCTTTAGAAGGTGCATTAGCTGGAATGGTGCGTTTTCCAGAATATGAAGAGCAGAAGATGATTTCCAGTTTCTTTGAGGTATTGGCGAAAGAAATCATGTCAGTTCAAACGAAGTTGGATAAACTATATGCCTTGAAGAAAACAATGCTCGTCAAAATGTTTCCGCAAGGTGATGCCATTGTGCCCGAAATAAGGTTAAAAGGATTTAATGGAGAATGGTCTGATTCGACTCTTGGGCATTGCTTTGACGAAAGACGCCAAAGAGATTCAACTGGAGAACTTCTTTCTGTGACAATTGCTGATGGTGTTATTAGATTTTCAGAATCTGGTCGCACAGATAATTCTAGTAGCGATAAGTCTAACTACAAAAAAGTAGAGATAAATGATATCGCTTATAATTCAATGAGAATGTGGCAAGGTGCTTGTGGACGCTCATTGTATTCTGGAATCGTTAGTCCTGCTTATACTGTACTCACCCCAAGGAGCAATACTGATTCATTATTTTTTGCTTATTTGTTTAAGAACCCTTATCTCCTCCACCAATTCAGAATTCACTCACAAGGATTAACATCTGATACATGGAACTTAAGATTCCCCGCTTTTAGCAAAATCAAAATAAGAAAGCCTCATGTTAATGAACAGATTGCTATTGGTCGATATTTCCAAACTCTCGACAAACAACTTCACTTATATGAGCAGAAGCTGTCGAAACTTAAGAACCTGAAGTCTGCATTTCTTAAAAATATGTTTGTGTAGCCTATGAAATTTGATGTAGAAAAAACATTTGAGGATGCCCTCGTTGCACTGCTTGCTCCTTCGAAAGGATGGAACGAGAAGATATTGATGTATCCTACAGAGGAGGATTTAATAGCAAACTGGGCACAGATTCTCTTTGAGAATAATCGCGAGATTGACTGCCTGAACGAACAACCATTGACAGCCACGGAGATGGAGCAGATTCTTCAACAGGTGAATGACTTAAAGACTCCCATCAAATTGAATGGCTTTATTAATGGTAAAAGTGTGGCTATCACCCGTGACAATAAAAATGATAAACTACACTATGGAAAGGAAGTACGTCTGAAAATCTATGACCGCAACGAGATAGCAGGTGGCAAAAGCCGCTATCAAATTGCACGTCAGCCCCGATACAAGAAAAAATGTCCAGTATTACAAAACCGTCGTGGCGACATTACTCTTCTTATCAATGGTATGCCTGTGATACATGTGGAGCTGAAACGTTCTGGCACTCCTATCAGTAAGGCCACACACCAGATAGAAGAATATAGCCATGAGGGTATTTTTACAGGAATCTTCTCTTTGGTTCAGGTATTTGTGGCGATGACACCAGAAGAAACGCTTTACTATGCCAATCCCGGCCCTGATGGAAAATTCAATCCGAGTTACTATTTCCATTGGGCTGATTTCAATAATCAAGTAATCAATGAATGGGAGAAAATAACCGGTCTTCTATTGTCTATTCCCAAGGCTCATCAACTAATAGGTTTTTATACCGTAGCAGACAAATCTGACAACACGTTGAAAGTGATGAGAAGTTATCAGATAGAGGCTGCTGAAAATATCAGTGATGTAGTAAGAGATATTAACTGGGGCGAGAATAATCTCCGTGGTGGATATATATGGCATACAACCGGAAGTGGTAAAACGATGACTAGCTTTAAGACAGCATGTCTCATAGCAGAAGCAGACAAGGCTGACAAAGTGGTCTTCCTCGTGGACAGAATAGAACTGGCCACCCAATCGACTTTGAAATATCAAGGTTTTGCTGATTCTGAAGGCGACGTAGTGGATACCGATGATTGCGAAGACTTGATTAGCAAGTTGAAGAACACGGAAGATGACCTGATAGTAACCTCTATTCAAAAAATGAGTCGTATCACAATAGGGGAATCCAAGAAGCGCGACCGCGACATTGAGAAGATTCAAAAGAAGCGGAAAGTGATCATCATCGACGAATGTCATCGTGATACTTTCGGTGATATGCTCATCAACATCAAGCGCACGTTCCCCGAATCAGTATTGTTTGGTTTTACAGGTACACCTATTGATAAGGAGAACCAAAAGAAACTGAACACCACAGCTACCGTGTTTGGCAACGAATTGCACAGATATACATTGGCAGATGCCATAACCGACAAGAATGTTTTGGGATTTGACCCACGAATGGTGCTTACATACAAAGACAAAGACTTACGAAAAAACGTAGCATTGGAAAAAAGTAAGGCCAAGACGGAAAAAGAAGCAATAAGCAATAAAGCCAAGGCCAAGGTGTATTATCACTACATGAACGATGTGCCGATGGCAGGTTATACGGACGAATCTGGCAAATACCACACTGGTATAGAAGACCACATTCCATCCTCGCAATATAATCTTGACAAGCACCGAATAGCAGTTGTAAATGACATAAAAGACGGATGGCTGACACTAAGCCGCAACAACAAATTTCATGCGATACTGGCCACATCGAGTATTGTCGAAGCCATAGCTTATTACAGATTGTTCCGTGAACTCATGCCATCGTTAAAAGTGACGGCACTTTTTGACCCTTCCGATAATCACAATGAGACTTCTATTGAAAAGATTGATGGACTGAAGGATATAATTCTTGATTATAATAGTTTCTATAGTCAGAAGTTCTCGATTAGCAATTATGGCATGATGCGCAAGGATATATCAGCCCGAATGTCGCATACTGAGCCTTATCTCGGACTGCACAATACGCCTGAGATGCAAATCAATCTGCTGATAGTGGTTGATCAGATGCTTACAGGCTTCGACTCTAAATGGGTAAACACTTTGTACTTAGACAAGATGCTGGAGCAGGAACACCTGATACAGGCTTTTAGCCGTACCAACAGATTGTTTGGACCAGAAAAACCTTTCGGAAACATACGCTTTTATCGCAGACCGCACACAATGAAGCGTAATATAGACGATGCAATATCTCATTATAGCGGTGACCGCCCGCAAGGGTTGTTCGTGGAGCAGTTGGAATATAACCTGCACAAGCTCAATGAGATATTCGCAGACATTGACCATCTGTTCTCTGCTTCTGGCATCAAGAACTTTGAAAGATTGCCAGATGACATAAATGAGAGGCAACAATTTGTAAAACTCTTCAATCAGTTTAACAGGTTTTTAGAGGCTGCCAGGATTCAGGGATACATTGCGTTCGAGAAGATGCAAAAGGTGGAGAAAGAGGATGGCACAACTGTGATGGTTGAAATGTTGTTCGATGAAAACCAGTATAATGCCTTGCTTCAGCGCTATAATGAACTCTCGCATGGAGGCGGAGGTGGAGGCGATGAAGACGTACCATACGACATTGAAACATATATTACGGAAATAGATACTGGCAAGATAGATGCCGACTACATGAACCACAAGTTTGACAAGTGGCTCAAGGTACTTGCTCAGCCTGATGTGACAGAAGAAGAGAAAAATGCAACGCTCGACGAACTGCACAAATCCTTTTCCACTCTGACACAGGAAGAGCAGAACTACGCATATATCTTCTTGCACGATATAGAAAACGGTGATGTTAAACTAAAGCCTGGCAAGACTCTGCGCGATTATATCACCGAATATCTGACACGTTCCCAGGATCGCCGCATTCACCATTTTGCTGAGACATTCGGATTGGATGAACAGCAGTTACGAGACATTATTCTGTCAGGCCCAACTGCTGACAATATTGACATTAGAGGCAGATTGACCAATCTTAAAAAGACTGCAAATCTTCAACTCGCTAAACAATATTTCGAACGCGAAGAAGGACGTAGTTTGGCGCTTCCGATAGTGATTATAAAGTTGGACAATCTACTGAGGGAATTCATCTTAGGAAAAGCAGATGATAAGTTTGTGGATGAAGAGCCATCCGAAAACGAGAAGTCATCGCTTCACATCATCGACATCTATGAATTCCGACAACAAGATAATAAGGAAGGATTTGTTCCGCTCTATACGCTACGTGCCGCCTGCGGCTACTTTGAAGATGGCGAGGTGCCCGAAGAGGAAGGTTGGGTAGATGCATCTGGCAACGGATTCACGCCCGACCCGAAGCGTCATTTTGCTGTTCATGCCAAAGGTAATTCAATGCAGCCAAAGATACAGGATGGTGACATCTGTGTATTCGAGTGGTATAAGGCTGGTAGTCGCAATGGTGAGATTGTCCATCAAGAAATACCATAGCGAGAAAGTGGTGACAGAAGAAGGCTGGCAACATAGCAAGGTAGAGCTGATTCCGTTGAACAAAGACTTTGATGTGATTGAGCTCGACGAAGAAACTGAATATAGAACTATTGGAATTCTAAAGTGTGTGTTATAATGTGTAGAATACAATAAAAAGTACTAAGCAGAACGAATAATATGGGTAAAAAGATACCACCTAAGATAACGACAGCATTGAATGCCAAAAATGAATGGGTATATATCGACGATGTACCCCAGAATGGTAATCAATGCGATTGTTTCTGCCCATATTGTCATGCGCCGCTACAAGCAAAAAAACAGGACGCTGGGACAGGTTCCTGTACCGAATTAGGTTGTGGGACAAGTCATGCGGCAGAGCCGAACGCATACAATAGTACGGAAATCGAAAACGTTATAAGAATATATGGACGAAAAGAATATTGACAACGAACTGTTTAATCCAGAGGAGATGCAGTCACCCTTTGACAGTATCAAGGAGGTGGATGCTGAGGGCCATGATTGGTGGAACTCTCGTAAGTTGGCACGGCTGATGGGCTACATGAAGTACTGGAACTTTGAGCGGCTGATGGATAAGGTGGCTACGTTCCTGCAACAGGAGAAAGGACTAGATTTGAAAGAGCACATGGTGGAGATAGAGGAGATGGCCCAGTTGAACAATGGCGGTTATCGTCAGGTGACTTCATTCCTTCTCTCACGGACAGCATGTGTCTCTATTGCCATGAATGCCGACAAGAAGAAGCCCATTACCAAGGTTGCTCAGGACTACTTTACTCAGAAGATGGACTCGAAGGAACTGGCCACAAGCTTCGAGGGCAATGTTCTGATTTATCGCACGAGTACTGGTAAGGTGAATGTAAGTGTGCTGTTCAATAATGATACATTTTGGCTGTCGCAAAAGCGGATGTCTGAGTTGTATAATGTAACCATTCAGGACATCAGTTACCACCTGATACAGATTAATGACAGCGGTGAGTTGCAATTGTCCACAGCTATCAAAAAAGTTTTGATTCCGTCGGACAATTGCGATGATACGGGCACTATTCTCTATAATTTGGATGCAATTATCGCCGTTGGTTATCGTGTGAACAGCTACGAAGCTACGCAGTTCCGCATATGGGCTCGCGAGGTGTTGAAGGAATACATCCAGAAGGGGTTTGTGCTGGACGATGAGCGGTTGAAGGGCAAGAATCCGTTTGGTGCTGACTACTTTGAGGATTTGTTGGATCGTATCCGCGAGATACGTACCTCTGAGCGTCGCTACTATCAGAAGATAACGGACATATATGCCGAGTGCAGCAGCGACTACGACCCAAAGAGTGAGGTGACGAAGACGTTCTACAAGACTGTTCAAAACATGATGCACTATGCAGTAAGTCATCAGACGGCAGCTGAGATTGTTTACAATCGCGCCAATGCCGAGAAACCGCACATGGGGTTGACAACATGGAAGAATGCTCCTGACGGACGGGTGGTGAAGAGCGACGTGACCATTGCTAAGAACTATCTGTCGGATAAGGAAATAGAAAGTCTGAATCTGCTGACGACAGCTTTCCTGGATATGGCAGAGGACAGAGCGCGACGTCATATCATTATGAAAATGACAGACTGGAAAACTCTGCTGGAGCGATATTTACAGATATCCGATCGAGACATTCTGCCTGATGCTGGTTCTGTTAGCCACGAGGAAGCCGAAGCCAAAGCGTTGGGAGAATACGAAAAGTTCTGGAGAATACAGGATAAGACGATTCTCTCTGACTTTGACAGGTTTATTGAAGATTTGAAATAAGAGTATGAAACAGACAGAAGTCGTTGCAGCGATTATTCGCAAGGGAGATAGGATTTTCGCCACCCAACGGGGATATGGCGAGTGGAAGGACTGGTGGGAGTTTCCTGGCGGAAAGATGGAGGCAGGGGAAACACCAGAGGAAGCGCTCGTGAGGGAGATTCGCGAGGAACTGTCTGCGGAGATTAGCGTGGATGAGTTTCTTTGTACGGTTGAGTATGATTATCCTCAGTTTCATATCAAGATGCATTGCTATCTCTGCTCGTTGTTGACGGAGGCATTGCACTTGAATGAGCATGAGGCAGCAAAGTGGCTCACTAAGGAGGAGTTGGATGGTGTGAAGTGGCTACCTGCGGATGTGGAAGTGGTGGAAGTAATAAAATCAAAAATACAGTAGCAGAATATGACAGACATAGAACGTATAACCGACATGGAACAATGCTTTGACCGCGTGGACAGGG
>CACWOS010000033.1 GCA_902762565.1 uncultured Prevotellaceae bacterium | reverse complement strand
GCAAGGCGTCAAAGCGGATACGCTTACAGTGAATGTGACCCAAAATGTGAGGGTAACGTGAGGGACATTGCTTATCCCTCACGTCGTTCAAATGCCCTGTACATAAGGAGTTGAGGCCTGTGATGTGAGTAAGTGAGGGTAATTTTGAGTTACTCGCTTTTTGGTATCGTCAGCCACAGCAGGTAGTACGATGCGAAGATAACGCCATAAATCTTTTCATAGATGCTATTATTTAGTGTTCAGTTACGTCTTCAAGGATGATGTCAGGACGCTCGTCGGGACGCATCAGCTCGAACTTGACAGTATGCAACACAAAATTCTTTTCTTCATGTTTAATTAATAGTTTATATTTGTTGCAAATCACTAGTGTCCACTAAAAAATAGTGGACACTAGTGGTATTCCTTTATTATTTTTACTCTAGTGTTCCCAATGCCTTTTGCAACTCTACTTGACTGAGCTTCACATCAATCTCGGCATCAATTTTTTGCGACTGAGCTTGCAACCAAGCAGTTTGAGCCTCGATGACAACAGATGAAGCAATGACCCCCTCCTTGAAACCAAGGTTTGCTGTACGCAGATTTTCCTCTGCATGAGCAATATTAGACTGAGCCATAGCTAACTTCTTGTTAGCCTCGTTCACGAGGAAAGCCTTTTGGTTCACCTGCAGTTCTATCATCTCGCGAGCCTCATCTAGTTCTAGGTTAGCAATAGTTGTTGCACCCTTGGCGGCACGTACCTTATATTTCACATCGCCCCAGTTCCAAATAGGTACATGTACCATGACACCCACGTTCCAGAAACCAGCAAACTTTTTCTCGAAGCCATTAAATGTATTGGGGTTCGACACAGCATAACCACCCATCAGCAATACCTTCGGCAGATTTCCCGCCTTCAGCACGTTCGTGGCTTGTTTTGACAGGTCAACAGTATTCTGTAACAGTTTCAGTTCCGGACGATACATGTTGGCTATCTCCATATTTGGAACCGCCTTGACATCTGCAATAGGTAGATTGTTCGATTCCTCATCGGCTAGTTTAACTTGTTCGTTCACAGGCAGTCCGCACAGCTGGCAAAGCAGCATCTTGGATAGAACCAAGCCATCAGTAACCTTTGTAAGTGCCATCTCAGCCTCATTCACCTTCACACTGACGTTCAATCGGTCGCTCTTTGTTGCGACACCCTCCTCTACCATTTTCTGCACGTCACTATCTAGCTTCTTCACCAGTTCCAGAAAACTTTCAGCCAACCTTTCCTTGTGACGAAGAGATACAACCTGCCAATAGGCCTGATCAATATTAAATAAAGTATTCTGCCGTTTGGCTTCTAAAGAGTTTGCAGCCATCTGCTCGCTGATATCAGCCATTTTATTCATAGCCACTATAGCACCACCCATGAATACGGGTTGGGTTACCATAACGGCACCCGCAAACATATTGCGCGTGTCAGTACGTAGCGCATCCACTACACCCTGTCCTGTCTGGTTCAAAGTGCCGGCCATCGTTGCCATGTCCGTTCCAATCTTTGCCTGTGCTGCAGCAGGCAACGAGCCCACTATCGTTCCAAGTGCGCCCTGAAGTCCAGTGACAGCATTGGTACCCAATCCACCTAGTGCAGCTTTCTGCGCATCGGTAAGTATGGATATCTCTTTACTTGTCCACATGTAGCCACCCAAGGCACTAACATTGGGCAAATACATTGTACGAGCCGACTTGCGTAGGTTAGCGGCCACATCTTGTTTAGTTTTAGATACGCCCATCTGTTTGTTATTCCTCAGAGCCATTGCCCTACAACTGTCAAGAGTCAGAATCCTCTGCGCAGACATCATCTCAGGCAATAGTACAAAAATACCAAGCATAACTACCCGTACAATCATTGTAAAATTCGTTTTCTTGTCCATTGTTCGTTATATTATATTTTACCTTTTTGAATTAACATTTATATTTATACGAAGGGTGTCGTTGCCATCCCTTGGCATAAGATCTTTTATCTCCATAATGTCCGTTTTTTACTTTTCGTGTGCAAATTTCGCAAAAAATATCTGAAATTCACTGTTCGAAATTCTCAAAAAAATGTTCGTTTGCTTTTTTTAAGCATAAAAAGCATAATTAAAGCATTAAACTAGAAATATAGAGTATGCCTAAATATTAATATCCGTTTCTTTTTATACCTGATATTTTTTCTTACGCTCGCGCTTAGCTTTCTGTGGCATCGTGTTTGTAGAAAAACCAGCACGGATAGTCTTAATGCCACGATAGCCATTCCAACGTTCATGAATCTTGCGAACATAATCTGCGGTCTCAGAGCCACGCATATAGCCGTACTTCACCACAGGATCGTTGTAATATTCAGGACGGGCCAAACCTAAAACGTAAGGCTCTACATCACTCCAACGACGTGGATTACGACCATTTTTTTGAGCAAGAGCCATAGCGTCACGGATATGGAAATGTCCACCGTTATAGGCTGCCAGCACAAACTTGATGCGCTCATTACGGTCGGCAATATCGCTAAACGAATGTTCCAATTCGCCAATATAGCGCACAGCGGCAGCGATATTCTTCTCAGGATCGTACATATCGCTGCGAGCCAAACCTAAATGATCGGCAGTACTTGGCATAATCTGCATCAGTCCACAAGCACCTGCCCACGAATACGCCTGCGGGTCGAAGGTCGATTCCTGATAGCACTGGGCTGCCAACAGCCGCCAGTCCCAACGGACGGAAGGGGCATAACGCTGGAAGGAGCCGTCGTAGTGAGAGATGACACCGCCGGCACGATTCAGCATCGGTGAGAAAATGCGACGGGTAACGGAACGTGAAGACAACAAGAAGTCCTCTTCCTTCTTGACCTCAGCCAAGAGTGTAGGCTTCCACCAGGCTTCCAGTTCACGTGCCAAATTGTCTTTGTCGTCGCCAACTATCCAACCTGAGGCCTTTTTCGTCATCGGATAACAAATAAGGTCAGCCTCGCCATCAGCCAGACGCTGCAACATCTCTGCCGAATCACGACATACCTCCATGCGAAGCATGACACCTAACTTATCCGCAAAACGCTGAGCCAACAAATACTGAGCACCAAGGTGCTTGCCATGATAGTCATAGTAGGTTTCTGGTCCTGTTAGCGTGAGAGCTATCAATTCACCGTTCTGCTGTATTTCGTTGAGGTCGAAATTATTATCCTGGGGTATTGAGTCTTGTATCTCACCCCATGGTGTCACAACTGGTTCTGGCTTCTTTTGACCACATGATACAAGAAGAAGGAGAAACATGAAAAACTGAATATATATGCTTTTTCGACTCAATTTCTTTCCATTTTGGGTGCAAAAGTAATCATTTTCTTGCAAATATCAACTATTTTACGTAATTTTGCAAACCAAAAGATGAAAAAAGTAGAAATATGTTAAGAATTGCTGTACAATCGAAAGGTCGTCTGTTCGACGACACCATGAACCTGCTTGCTGAAGCAGACATCAAGATAAGTGCCTCAAAGCGTACCTTACTGGTGCAGTCGAGTAACTTCCCATTGGAGGTACTATACCTGCGCGACGACGATATTCCACAGAGCGTTGCCAGCGGTGTGGCTGACATCGGTGTGGTAGGCGAAAACGAGTTCATAGAGCGTGGCGAGGATGCCAACATCATTTCACGTCTTGGTTTCTCGCAGTGCCGTCTGTCGCTGGCCATTCCCAAGGAGATTGAGTATCGTGGTGTCAACTGGTTCAATGGCAAGAAGATTGCCACCAGCTATCCTAACATTCTGCGCAACTTCATGAAAGAACAGGGCGTAGATTGCGAGATTCACGTCATTACGGGTTCAGTGGAAATCAGCCCGGGTATCGGACTGGCCGATGGTATCTTCGACATCGTTTCTTCTGGCTCGACATTGGTCAGCAATAACCTGCGCGAGGTTGAGGTGGTGATGAAGAGCGAGGCACTGCTCATTGGCAACAAGAAGCTAAGTGCCGACAAGCGTGCCACACTGGAAGAAATGCTGTTCCGCTTCAAGGCCGTCAAGGATGCTGAAGATAAGAAATATGTACGCATGAATGCCCCCAAGGCCCGTTTGCAGGAGATTATAAATGTGCTGCCTGGCTTGAAGAGTCCCACGATTATTCCCCTGGCCGACGAGGAGTGGTGCTCCGTACATACGGTGCTGGACCAGAAGCGTTTTTGGGAGATTATCGGCAAGCTGAAGGAAATGGGCGCCCAAGGCATCCTAGTGACTCCTATTGAGAAAATGATTTTATGAAGATATACAGATATCCGAAAAAGGAACAGTGGGCAGAGATTGTGGCGCGTCCGCGACTGGACCTTACAAAACTGAACGAAACGGTGAGCACCGTGCTGAACGACATTCGTCAGCGCGGAGATGAGGCCATACGTGAATATGAACTGAAGTTCGACAAGGCTGAACTCACGAACCTTGCCGTCAGCGAAGCAGAGATGGACGAAGCTGAGAAGTTGGTAAGCGACGAACTGCGCGACGCCATCATCCTCGCGCACCATAATATTAAGGTGTTTCATATCTCACAGCGCTTCGTAGGTCAAAAGGTAAAGACGCAGGAAGGTGTCACCTGCTGGCAGAAGAGTGTTGCCATTGAGCGTGTCGGTCTCTATATCCCTGGAGGCACTGCCCCACTCTTCTCTACCGTACTGATGCTGGCTACGCCTGCCAAGATAGCCGGTTGCAAGGAGATTGTGCTGTGCACACCTCCTAACCGTGAAGGCAAGGTAAATCCTGCTATCCTCGTTGCTGCAAGAATTGCCGGAGTCAGCAAAATTTTCAAAATAGGCGGTGTTCAGGCTATTGGAGCAATGGCTTACGGCACCGAGAGTGTACCCAAGGTCTTCAAGATTTTTGGTCCCGGCAACCAATATGTAATGGCCGCCAAGCAACATGTCTCACTTGACGAGGTTGCAATTGACATGCCTGCAGGTCCTTCAGAGGTCTGCGTATTAGCTGACGAAAGTGCCAATGCTGTATTCGTAGCTGCTGACCTATTGTCGCAAGCTGAGCATGGTATTGACTCACAGGTACTCTTCATCACTACCAGCGAAGAGAAACTTAACGAGGTACAGTCTGAGGTGGAACGTCAATTGCAGCAATTGTCCCGCAAGGATATGGCAGCCAAAGCATTGGACAACAGCTGTTACGTGCTTGTTGAATCCGTCAACGAAATGATAGACCTCTCCAACCTCTATGCACCAGAACACCTTATTCTGCAGGTAAAGGACTACGAGCAGTTGGCTGAACGTGTGGTCAATGCAGGCAGCGTGTTCCTGGGTCCATACGCTTGTGAAAGTGCCGGCGACTATGCCAGCGGTACTAATCACACCCTGCCGACACACGGTTATGCTACGGCATATAACGGTGTCAATCTGGACTCTTACTGCCGTAAGATTACTTTCCAGCACCTGACAGAAGATGGCATTCGCCACATTGGCCGTGCTGTGGAACTGATGGCAGAAGCTGAGCAACTCGATGCCCACAAGAATGCTATGACGGTGCGCATGCATTCATTAAACATTAAAGATTAATCATTATGTTTAGCTTAGAACAATTAGTCAGAAAAAACATATGGAGTTTGGCTCCCTATTCTTCCGCTCGCGATGAATACTCTGGCAAGGAGGCGCACGTTTTCCTCGATGCCAATGAGAATCCGTATAACGGTCCATATAACCGCTATCCGGATCCTTTACAGCGTGAACTGAAACTGATGCTGAAGAAGGTTAAGGGCGTGCCTGAAGAGATGATATTCCTCGGCAACGGTAGCGACGAAGCTATTGACTTGGCTTATCGCGTGTTCTGTAATCCTGGTCGTGACAATGTAGTGGCTATCGCACCTACCTACGGCATGTATAAGGTATGTGCCGATATCAACGACGTAGAATATCGTCAAGTTTTGCTTGACGAGGACTTCGACTTCAAAGCAGCCGACTTGTTGGCAGCCTGCGACGAGCATACGAAGATTATCTGGCTGTGCTCACCCAATAATCCTACAGGCAACTCGCTGAATCGCGACGAAATACTGAAAGTCGTCGAGGGTTTCGAGGGCATCGTTATTGTTGATGAGGCCTATATCGACTTCTCGCAACAGATGTCTATGCGCAAGGAACTGCCCAATCATCCTAACCTCATCATCCTTCAGACGATGTCAAAGGCGTGGGGCTCAGCAGCCATCCGTTTGGGTATGGCCTTTGCTTCGAAAGAGATCATTGCTATATATAATAAGGTAAAGTATCCTTATAACGTCAATCAGTTGACACAAGAACAGGCATTGGAAATGTTGAAGGATCCCTTTGAAGTGGATAAGTGGGTAAAAATACTGATGGCAGAACGTTCACGGCTTATTCAGGCTTTTATGGAATTACCCATCTGCGAAAAGGTTTACAAGACGGATGCCAATTTCTTCCTGGCCAAAATGTCAGATGCGAATGCCATATACGATTATCTGGTAGACAAAGGTGTCATAGTACGTAATCGTAACAAGATTCAGCTTTGCAAGAATTGCCTACGCATTACTATTGGCAATCGCACAGAGAACAACGAGCTGCTTAGCGCTTTAAGACAATACTAGTTCAACTAGTCATAACTAGTCATACTAGCTAATGGAACGTTTATGGAACAGCAACTATTGTAAGGTGATGATAGCGAACTTTTCGCTATTCACCGCCTTTTATTTACTGACACCACTGCTCCCACTCTATCTGCACGAAACATTCGGAGCCACCAAGGACGTCATCGGACTTGTGCTTTCTGGCTATACCATTACCGCCTTACTATTCCGTCCGTTCAGCGGATACTTTGTAGATTCTTTCCCACGAAAGACGGTGCTGATGGTATGCTTTACAGCTTTTGCCATCTTCTTTGCTGGCTATCTAGCTGCTTCAACATTATTAGTCTTTACTATTGTACGAACACTGCACGGAGGTCCTTTCGGTGCACTTACAGTTGCAAACTCTACCGTTGCTATTGATGTATTACCTTCTTCTAGACGCAATGAGGGGATTGGCTATTATGGTCTCAGCAATAATATTGCAATGGCTATTGCCCCATCATTTGCTATCTTCATCTATTCACAGACGCACAACTTCCATTTGCTATTCTGGCTGGCATTACTCGTTGCGACCTTTGGACTCATCATCGACTCAAAGGTGAAGTTAACATATAGGGCATCTAAAGAAACAAAACGAAAGCTTTCATTAGACAGATTCTTTCTAAAACGAGGGTGGCTGATAGGTGTTAACATGGTATTTTTCGGATTCTGCTTTGGAGTACTCAGTAACTATCTGGCCATCTATGGCAAACAAGTCATGGGCATCACAGGAGGTACTGGCACATGGTTTATGCTATGCTCGATAGGTTTGATACTATCACGTTTGCAGGGAGGCAAAGCTCTTCGACAAGGTAGACTAACGCAGAATGCTGGCGAAGGAATGGTCATCTCGCTGGTAGGCTATACCATATTTATATTAATGCCAACCCTAGGCAATAGCCAATTTTTCACCTGTCACTTTTCACTTTTCACTACCATCGGATACTATGGTTCAGCATTACTCATTGGACTAGGAAATGGTCATCTATGGCCTGCTTTTCAGAATATGATGATTAATATGGCACATCACAACGAACGAGGCACAGCCAACTCAACAATTCTCATCTCATGGGATATTGGTATGGGATTGGGGATTTTACTAGGTGGTATCTTAGCTGAATTGTATGGGTATGCTGTTGCATTTTGGACTGTAGCTGGAGTCAATTTGGTTGGCGTATTGCTATACTTTGTACGTTCACAAAGTTTCTTTTTACAACGGCAAATTAAAGAATAAATATGCAAAAAATAAAGATTGGTTATCTCACGACAACCAATCTTCAAATTAACCTTAATAATCTAATACCATGAAAAACACACTACAAAGATACAAATATTCTTCCTTTCTGCAATGAATTTTTATTCTACACACATAATATTTAGTATATTTTAAATGATTCTCTATCCCATTTAAACGATTTTAACGTTTTTGAAAGAACTTTCTGATCTTCATTAGCAGGTATATCCATTCCCATTTCACTTTCAAGCGTCAATTCTGGAGTCTGAGAACTCAACGTAATATGATACATATAAGGAGGCAGAGAAATACGCTGTTCTAACGGAAGTAGTTTCCATTGAACGGAATAGAACTCAATAGTACTCTCGCGAATATCATCACCATAGGTACGTACCATACAGATAATTTGACTTGCTGAATCAATAGGCTCTGTTACGTCAAGCAAACGCATCTGAATTTGTGAAGAAGAATTCAATTTAAACGAAGCATAATCATCAGTAAGCTCCATCAACTGACTCTTACCTCCCAAATCATTACTAACCTCAGCTTTCATACTTGAATCGATAAAATCAATGAAATCGAGACGGGCATTCTGCTTAAGATAAGGCACCAACGAATCTGGCATCTGCTTGATGACATCACGCATCTTGACCTGTGCCTCAACGGCACAAGTCAAAAGCAGCGATAATATGATAAAGACTACCTTCATCTATTCTCAGTTATCAATTGTCAAATAGGTCGAAGGCTGTCTTAGCCTCTACCAGGACGTAGATCTTTTACACGGACAGCTTTACCTTCACTAACGGGTAGAGAACCCTTCTTGACAAGCTTGACTTTCGGTGTCAGCAAAATCTCATCTTTTAGAGCACGCTGGATATCCTTGGTCATCTTCTGGAGCTCAGGATAAACATCCGTATTCAGGCCATCGAGTTCTACCTCAACAGTCATGATATCGTTGTCATCCTCGGTATCGAGCGTAATGAGATAGTTACTACCCAAGCCTGGATACTGAACAAGAATCTTCTCCACCTGCATGGGGAATACATTGACACCCTTGATGATAAACATATCATCGGTACGACCCTTAATACGATCAATACGACGATGGGTACGTCCACACTTGCACTCACCAGGAATGATACGCGTAAGGTCGCGTGTACGGTAACGCAGGATTGGCATCATAGTACGGTCAAGTGTTGTCAGCACCATCTCACCAATCTCTCCATCGGGTACTGGTTCGAAAGTGTCTGGATCAACAATCTCTACAATATAGTTGTCCTCCCATAAGTGCATACCCTCCTGATACTTACACTCAAAAGCCACACCAGGACCATTCATCTCCGTCATACCAAACGAGTTGTAGGCCTTAACACCTAGCATACGCTCAATACGTTGGCGTTGTTCTTCGGTATGAGGCTCAGCACCAATACACAAGGTGCGAAGCTTGGTGGAACGTGGGTCTACTCCCTCCTCTTGGAATACCTCAGCCAAGCGGATGGCATAAGAAGGGATGGCGTGAAGGGCGGTAGTACCAAAGTCCTTGATGAACTTAATCTGACGCTTCGAGTTACCAGCAGCAGCGGGTACCGTCATAGCACCCAACCACTCGGCACCATACTGGAATCCGAGACCACCCGTAAACATACCATATCCGCTGGAGTTCTGGAACACATCACTCTTACGACAGCCTACCATATAGAGGTTGCGGGCAATCATATTGGCCCATGAGCAGATATCATGTTCAGAATAGACAACGACACAGGGATTACCCGTAGTACCACTAGTAGAGTGGATACGCACGGCATCATCTAAATTGCCGCCTACCAATCCGTAGGGATAGTTATCGCGCAAATCCTGCTTCGTAGTAAACGGAATCTTACGCAGATCCTCAAGACTATTAATAGAATCTGCCGTGATACCTAACTCGCCCAAGCGTTTCTTATAGAAAGGCGATTGCAGACAGACATTAATGGTGTCCTTAAGTTTCTTTACTTGCAGCTCTTCAAGCTGTTTACGAGGCATTTTCTCGATTTCCGGCTGCCAGCATTCCCCATCGGGTTTGATGGTGGCCATGATTTTCTCATCAGTCATATCTTATTCAATTTAATAATTATCGATTCGTATTACTGTTCTTTTGCTAACTGCATCATCATCACTGCCGAAAGCCCTGCAGTCTCAGTACGCAGACGGCTCTTACCCAGATGTACTGAGATATAGCCTTCTGCAACGGCTTGGCGAACCTCATCGATAGAAAAGTCGCCTTCAGGACCAATCAATACGGTGGTATCGTCGGATACCGCAATCTTTTGCAGTTCATCGAAGAGATAAGTACGAGGCACCTCTTCGTAACAATGTGCAATATATTGATGTCCTTCACGAGGCTGTTTGATGAAGGTATCGAAGTTAACAATCTCGTTCAACTGCGTAGCCCATGCCTTATGGCTCTGCTTGACAGCAGAAACCATAATCTTCTCCAAACGGGGAATCTTAACCAAGCGACGCTCAGAGAACTGGCAATTAAGGAATGATATTTCATCAACTCCTATCTCTACTGCCTTCTCTGTCATCCACTCGATACGCTCCATCATCTTCGTAGGCGCAATAGCCAGATGAAGATGTCCCTGCCACTGTCGCTGCTGAGGCATCTGTTCCTTGATTTCATACAAGCAATGCTTGGTATGAGCCAGTGTTACCTCAGCACGATAGTAGTTTCCCTGACCGTCCATCAATACCATCTCATCGCCTATTTTCATGCGCAACACGCGTAAGGCATGCATAGCTTCTTCAGGTGGCAACTCGGTAGCTGTCAGTGCATCAGGGACATAGAAGGAACGAACCTCTTTCATCAATTAAATGTTTAATCTTTCTGAGCGAAGCGAATTTAATGTTTAATCTCTCCAATAGGTTTCTTTTCAGGTTTAAATACGATGGCAAAGGTAATACCGACTACCAATGCGAAAGCAGCAAAGGTAAACCAGCACGACTGCCAGTCGCCTACCAAATATCCACCTTCCCAACCACAATAGGCATTTACTATCTCACCAGCAGCCAATGTTCCGATAGTAGCACCCAAGCCGTTGGTCATCATCATGAACAAACCCTGAGCCGAAGCTTTAATGTCAGGGGCACACTCCTGATCGACAAAGATACCGCCAGAGACATTGAAGAAGTCGAAGGCTACACCATAGACGATGCAAGATAGGATAAAGAAGATAACGCCAGGCATAGCAGGATCGCCAATACCGAAGAAGCCGAAGCGGAATACCCATGCAAAGAGTGACATCATCATCACCACTTTGATACCGAAACGCTTCAGGAAGAACGGTATCATCAAGATACACAGAGCCTCACTAATCTGAGAGATAGAGGTCAGCATCGTCGCATTATTGGCAGCAAAGGTGTCAGCAAACTCTGGGGTACCTTTAAAACTGGTCAGGAAAGGACCAGCAAAGCCGTTAGTCACCTGCAAGCACATGCCCAACAATGCCGAGAAGATAAAGAACAGAGCCATCTGACGACGCTTGAACAACTTGAAGGCATTGAGTCCAAGAGTCTCCACCAATGATACTTTACCTTCCTTTTTCTCCAGTTTACACTCTGGCAAGGTAAAGCAGTAGGCAAAGAGTACGAGGCTCAGGATGCCTGATACGAAGAATTGCAAGTAGGTATACTGGAACTTATGGGCATTTTCACCAAGCGTGAAGCCGAATCCGCTGTCATCGATGAAGGCACAGTTGACAAACCACATGGTGGCAATGAAACCAACAGTACCCAACACACGGATGGGCGGGAAGTCCTTAACGGTATCCATACCATTATTCTTGAGTATGGTAAATGCAGCAGTATTAGTCAGCGCTATAGTAGGCATATAGAATGCTACACTTAGCGTATAGAGTGCGATGAACAGCGACTTGTCTGCCAATTCATTTCCAAAACCAGCTTGCTCACCCAACCACCAGCAACTAATCATAAAAGCACCTGCCACAAGATGGCACAAACCTAACAAGCGCTGTGGCTGTATATACTTATCGGCCACAATACCCATCAGCGTAGGCATAAAAATACTGACTATGCCCTGAATAGCATAGAACCATGAGATTTTGTCACCTAATCCGGCTATTCCCAGATAGTTTCCCATACATGTGAGGTAAGCTCCCCATACGGCGAACTCCAAAAAGTTCATGACCGCTAAACGTACTTTTAAATTCATAGTTGTCTGTATTTAATTAATTATTGGATCTATTTTATAAGTTTATTGTTATAATACACGCGCCTGAATCCACCCTCATTTCTTATTTCCAGACGGCCCTGCATCCACTCTGTGAACGCCATTTCTTGTGTCAATGGGTATAGGTCGCAAACCGTGCTGTCCTCCGCTAACTCTACGACGTAGCGTGTCAGGCTCTGCCCCTCGGGTGTTGTCACCACGTTGGATGCTATCCTGCGCGGGTGTTTCTGTGTCTGGTTCGTCATTTGCTGTTTCTTCATCTTCTATCGTATTATCGTGGAATCGTATCAGTTGTATCTGACTGATAAACATCATCTTTCGGATATCACTATCATCGCCGTTATCACTAAGATAGATAAATCCGCGCATTTCCTTCAATTTCTTCTCGCGATAAGCAGGTATGCGCAACTGAACCGTACCATCCATTGACAGATGGTTGACAGTCTGAATGATGCTATCTCCCTCATACTTACACACAAAACATACAGTAACATCCTTTGAACCACTCTGCCAGATGTATTCTGACATGTACTGGAACATAAACGAATCACCCTTCTTGAAAGTAGAATCTACCTTCACCGTAAAATCAAATCGATTCATAGTAGGACGAGGAATGAGCATGACATCAGTCTGTTGATTCCATATATTCGCTGTATCTCCAGTAGTACTATATTGCGAATAACGGTTAATGTCACCAACAGCCACGCCCAAATTATTAGCTTCGTCACTCAATCGCTGATTGACCTCTGAATAGATATCCTTCAAACGATAGGCGTGCGAGTAATAATATACAAGAGATGAATCAAATTCTGCCTCCGTAACTCCGTATTTCTTGAATACAGACTGGATATAAAGCGTTCTATTATAATCCAGGTCACTACCACCCTTTTGCCTTGACATGGCCAGAGCCAGATGATAGTCGTACAATATATCCTCCATATCATCGGGTTGTATGTACTCCGATGGTACAGTAGGCTTACATGCTACGACAAGCATCAGCAACAGCAGATATGTCAGGCTATGCCTCATGTTTACTCTTTAGGGTGATTTCACTGATTTCCTTACGATAGAAAAGCAATAACAATACGACACCAACAGAAATGCTAGAGTCGGCAAAGTTGAAGATTGGTGAGAAGAACACATAGGGATTACCACCCACATATGGTATCCAGTCAGGCCATGTAGTAACGATTAACGGGAAATAGAACATATCTACTACCTTACCCATCAGGAAAGGCGCGTAACCCGTACCAAATGGCACGAAATAACTGGTATAGAATTCTGACGAGGCATTGAAGATGAGACCGTAGAACATCGAATCAAAGATGTTACCAGCAGCACCTGCCATAATCATTGCCAGGCAAACAATATAACCCCAGCGTGCCTGTTTCTTGACCTGCTGAGCAATATACCAGCCTAAGATGCCAATTGCTACAATGCGGAAGATGCTCAACACCAGCTTCGAACCAATTTCCATGCCATAAGCCATACCGTTGTTCTCGATGAATACTATCTTAAACCACGACAGCACTTCAATCTGCTCGTGCAGCATCATGTGGGTCTTCACCCAAATCTTAATGACTTGGTCAATAACGAGGACAGCCAGCACGATTGCAGCAGCCAGCCATCCTCGTTTTGCTATGTTGCCTTGCGTACTCATTACTTCTTGCCGGCCATCTTCGACTCAACGCTCAGTGTAGCGTGTGGCACAGCCTTCAGTCGTTCCTTAGGTATCAACTTGCCAGTGATGCGGTCAATACCGTAGGTTTTATTCTGGATACGCACCAATGCAGCTTTCAGTCCCTGAATAAACTTCTGCTGACGGGCTGCCAACGAAATAATTTCTTCCTTCGACTGTGTAGCACTACCCTCTTCCAAGGCCTTGTACGTTGGTGACGTATCGTCCACATCGTTCGAATCCTTATTCATCAGGGCGTTCATCATCTGATCATAGTCGCGCTTGGCTAATACTAATTTCTCTTCAATAATCACGCGGAACTCCTCGAGTTCTTCATCCGTGTAACGTGTTTTCTCTGTCATATTACGTTAGATTTTTGTTATTTTTATATTCAGATTAAAGTCATCAAATTCTACCATCTGACCATCGTTAGCCTCCAGCTTCAAATCGTCGGCCAGCACCTGACGGGCAATATAGTCGCCAAAGGCCTCTACAGCTTTCTTTGATGCCTCGTTGGGTTCAATGCTCACACGGATGTGGTCTGTAATTTCCAGTCCGCTCTTCTTACGCATGTTCTGTATGCGGTTCACCAGCGTACGGGCCATACCCTCGGCACGCAGTTCATCAGTCAGGGTGATATCGAGGGCTACCGTCAGGTTGCCATCGTTGCCTACCAGCCAACCAGGGATATCCTCGCTGATGATTTCAACGTCCTCAGCCAAGATTTCATAGCTACCCAGCTGCAACTTGCCGTTGGTCTCCAGTTCAGCAATCTGCTCCTGTGTCATCTCAGCAACAGCAGCAGCAACGGCCTTCATGTCCTTGCCAAACTTCTTACCCATGGTGCGGAAGTTGCACTTCACCTTCTTCACCAGGATACCGGCACCCTCAACGAACTTCACCTCCTTGACGTTCACTTCCTGCAAGAAGATATCCTTTACCGTCTCGATGGCTTCACGCTGAGCCTGGTCAACAGGAGGAATCATCAGCGTCTGCAGAGGCTGCTTCACGGCAATGCCTTCCTTCTTACGCAGTGACAATACGATGGTGGTGATGCGCTGAGCAATGTCCATACGCTCTTCGAGGTCTTTATTGACGAGAGCGGCGTTGAATTCAGGGAATTTATCCAGATGCACGCTATCCAAAGCACCACCAAGGTCCTTATACAGCTGGTCGGCAAAGAACGGAGCGAACGGCGCCAACAGCTTGGCAACGGTCATCAGACACTCATACAAGGTCTGATAGGCAGCCAACTTGTCGTTGTCCATCTCCTTGCCCCAGAAGCGTTTCTTATTCAGACGAACATACCAGTTAGAGAGGTCTTCATCGACAAAAGCATCGATGAGTCGGCCTGCACGTGTGGGATCATAGCCGTCCATCTCCTGCTGAACACCCTGAACCAGCGAGTTCAGACAAGAGAGAATCCAACGGTCAAACTCAGGACGCTCGCTGACAGGAATCTGTGGTGTCTGCGGGTCAAAGCCATCCACGTTGGCATACATCGCAAAGAGCGAGTACGTATTATATAAGGTACCAAAGAACTTACGGCTAATTTCAGCAACACCCTCTGGATCGAACTTCAGGTTATCCCAAGGTTCGCTATTGGTCATCATATACAGGCGTACGGCATCAGAACCGTACTTGTCAATCATTTCAAACGGATTCACCACGTTACCCACATGCTTTGACATCTTGTTGCCCTTGGCATCGAGCACAAGACCGCTGGAGATAACGTTCTTGAAGGCTACGCTATCGAAAATCATCGTAGCGATGGCGTGCAAGGTAAAGAACCATCCACGCGTCTGGTCGACACCCTCGTTGATGAAGTCGCAGGGGAAAGCGATGTTCTTGTCGATGAGTTCGGCATTTTCGAACGGATAGTGTACTTGAGCATAAGGCATGGAACCAGAGTCGAACCACACGTCAATCAGGTCTGACTCGCGCTTCATGGGCTTGCCACTCTCGCTGACCAGTACGATATAATCGACATACGGACGGTGCAGGTCAATCTTGTCGTAGTTCTCCTTCGACATATCGCCAGGTACAAAACCCTGATCCTTCAAAAGGTTCGATTTCATCACACCAGCCTTGACAGCCTTCTCCATCTCATTATAGAGTTCTTCGACGCTGCCAATGCAGATTTCCTCGCCGTCCTCTGAGCGCCAGATAGGAAGCGGGGTACCCCAGAAGCGAGAACGCGAGAGGTTCCAGTCGTTCAGGTTCTCAAGCCAGTTGCCGAAGCGTCCCGTACCCGTTGACTCGGGCTGCCAATTGATGGTCTTGTTGAGTTCACTCATGCGCTCTTTGCAAGCAGACGATTTGATAAACCACGAATCCAACGGATAGTAGAGCACGGGCTTGTCAGTACGCCAGCAGTGCGGATAGTTGTGGACGTGCTTCTCAATCTTGAACACTTTATTCTGCGCCTTCAGATCCATGCAGATGCTGATGTCCAGCGTCTCGTCCTTATCGGTCAGGGTCTCGTCGTAGGCGTTCTTCACGTAACGGCCTGCAAACTTGTTCCATTCATCAACGTTGACATAGTTCTTAACGAACTCAGGGTCGAGATCCTCAATGACGAAATACTTACCCTGTAGGTCCACAACCGGACGCTCCTGACCCTTCTTGTCAATCAGTACAATCGGACAGATACCGGCTTTCTTGGCTACGAAGGCGTCGTCAGCACCAAAGTTAGGAGCAATATGTACGATACCAGCACCGTCGTCGGTAGTCACGTAGTCACCGGGAATCACCTTGAAGGCATCGCCCATAGGTTTGATGGCGGGCATCAGCTGTTCATATTCCATGCCTACGAGGTCAGTACCTTTGTAGCGGGCAACGATACGATAGGGAATCAGCTTGTCGCCACGCTCGAACTTAGGCAGTTCACCACCGTCGGTGATAGCACCCTCAGCGGGCAAGTAGGCATTCAGACGGGCCTCGGCCAGCACGATGGTGATAGGCTCGGCAGTATAGGGATTGTAGGTCTGCACAGCCACGTAGTCAATCTTCGGACCTACGCAGAGGGCTGAGTTGGCAGCCAGTGTCCACGGTGTTGTCGTCCAAGCCAGGAAGTATGGTGTACCCCACTCTGCCATCTCGGGCTTCGGATTCTTCATCTTAAACTGAGCGGTACATGTCGTGTCCTTCACATCACGATAGCAACCGGGCTGGTTCAATTCATGACTTGAAAGTCCCGTTCCTGCGGCTGGCGAGTACGGCTGGATAGTATAACCCTTGTACAGCAGGCCCTTCTTGTAGAACTGCTTCAGCAGCCACCACAGCGTCTCGATATACTTGTTGTCATAGGTGATGTAGGGATTGTCAAGGTCAACAAAATAGCCCATCTTCTCCGTCAGGTCACGCCACTCTTGCGTGTACATCATCACATTCTCACGACACTTCTTGTTGTAGTCCTCTGTCGAGATATACTTGTCGCTCTCCTTGTTGTCAATGTCGGCCTTGGTGATGCCCAGTTCCTTCTCGACGCCCAACTCTACGGGCAGTCCGTGGGTGTCCCAACCAGCCTTACGCTTGACCTGAAATCCCTTCATGGTCTTATAGCGGTTGAAGGTGTCCTTAATGCTGCGCGCCAGCACGTGATGGATTCCGGGGTGACCATTGGCCGATGGAGGACCCTCAAAGAATACAAACTGCGGACAACCCTCCCGCTCCGTCACGGAGCGCCAGAAGACATTTTTCTCCTTCCACATCTGCAGCACGTCATTGTTCGTCTGCGTTAAATTCAAGCCTTTGTGTTCGGCAAATTTCTTGCTCATTACGTACGTATTTTTTATTCGTTTTTTTCAATTGACGTGCAAAGGTAAGCATTTTTTCGCAAACCACCAAATATCACATGTACTAAAATGTTAAAATGCGCAAACACGCGAATCCGCACGCAATTCTGCTACTTTGTGACTTTTGACTTTGTGACATTAAGCATCTTACAATATTCCAAAGCAGCACAACAGCAATAGATTATATATATAATTATATAATATTATAATATTATATAATTTAAACAATACCTTTCTGTGTATACAAACCACCTTAATGTCACAAAATCACATGTCACAAAGTACTATTTTAGCATTCATTAATATTAGTAATTGCTAGCATTAATACTAAAAATTGCCAGCATTAATAGTAGTAAAATGATGGTTAGGTGGGGACAGATCAGCTTATAAACGAGGCTTCAAAAACGGCTGTTGTTGCGTCAGAAACAGCGACAAAAGCGGCAATTCTGCGTCCTACGAGCCACAAAACAGCCCCCTTAGCGTCAACAACAACCAGTTGGCGACGCTTCTCAAAAGCAGACATCTTTAGGTCCGTCATCAGATTACTCAACAATTTCCTACCTTTCATGCCGTAAGGCTGCATCCAGTCCCCCTCTTCTACTCTACGGACGGTCAGCGGAAACTGCACTTTAGAAGCATCCAGCGTAGCAACATAAGGCTCTTTCGACACGTAAACAGGCTTTTTTCGTACTCGAAAAGTGTTGTTTTCGGTAGTTTTGCCACCAATTTCAATGGAAGGACCGCCTAAAACATACGTTCCTTCCTCAGGAATACGCATCGGATTGAAGGGTTCCAACGCAGGTTCAACTATCAAGCGACCGCGATCCTTCAGGACGTCATAGCCCGTCGAAGAACTAACGATTTTACCGGTATCTGCGTCCAAAATCTGGCGGACTTGATCGCCGTTGAAACCGTATTTTTTAAGCCATTCAAATGCTAAATATTCACTTGAACCGTACTTTTCCAAGTCACTTAAATTCAAAACATTGCTACTATTAATACTAGCAATTGCTACATTTAATACTAGCTGCGCTTCGGCTAAATTCTCAGCTGTCCGTTGGATGTTTTCAGCGACAGCAGGATTAAGCTTTCGAAGTAGCGGGAGCACTTCCAATCGTATGATATTCCGTTGCACGTCTGCCTCCAGATTGGTGCTATCCGTGACGTATTTTTGCCCCTTTTCAGCCAAAAAAGTCTCGATTTCAGCCCTCGAAACACACAAAAGAGGTCGCAAAATAGAACCGTTTCGCGGTTGAATACCCGTCAAACCACGCAATCCAGTACCACGCACAAGGTTCAAAAGTACCGTTTCCACAGAGTCATCACGGTGATGAGCCACGCAGATGCCAGCGGCACCAATGTCCCGACGCAGCTGTTCAAACCACTTATACCGCAGTTCACGAGCCGCCATCTCAATACTCACCTTGTGCAACTCGGCATATTCACGCGTATCAAAATGGGCACGGTGCAGTTCTACGCCAAGCCTCTGACAGAGCTCCACACAAAAGGCCTCATCCCTATCCGACTCATCGCCTCGCAGATGGAAATTACAATGGGCGGCATGCACGTTGAAACCGGCATTTTTTAGCAGCAGCAATAGCGCTACACTATCTGCACCACCACTTAAAGCAACAAGATATAATTCGTTAGTATTAAGTAGCTTATACTTTTCTATATATCGCTTAACCTTACTCCACATAGAGTACCAAGCCCTTCAGGTATTCACCCTCTGGATGATAGATGTTGATGGGGTGATCGGCAGGCTGATGCAGCTGATGCAGGATGCGCACCTTACGTTTGGCAAGGGCTGCTGCCGTGAATACCGCATTACGGAAATGGTCTTTCGTGACCACTTGCGAGCAAGAGAACGTGAAGAGGATGCCACCCTTCTCAATCTTCTCGAAAGCCTTCTGATTCAGGCGGGTGTAGCCCTTCAGTGCATTGTGCAAAGCGCCACGGTGCTTGGCAAAGGCAGGCGGGTCGAGGATGATAAGGTCGTAGGTCAAAGCAGAACTTTGACCCACACTTTCCAAATATTTAAAAGCGTCCTCGCAATAGGCTTCGTGACGAGGGTCATCGGGGAAGTTCAACTCCACATTCTGCTTCGTCAGTTCGATGGCTTTAGCCGATGAATCTACGCTATGTACGAGTTCGGCACCGCCACGCATGGCATAGAACGAGAAGCCACCCGTATAGCAGAACATGTTCAGCACGCGCTTGCCTTTCGAGAACTTCTCCAGCAACGAACGGTTCTCGCGCTGGTCCACAAAGAAGCCCGTCTTCTGACCTTTCAACCAGTCTACACGGAACTTCAAGCCGTTCTCGGTAGCGATATTATCATCAGAACCTCCAATTATAAAACCGTTCATATCGTCCGCAGTCATAAACGGCAGCGTCGTCTCGCTCTTATAATAAATATGTGAAATCCTCGATTCCATCACATCGACCAACGCACGAGCGATCTCCTTGCGACAGAGGTGCATACCGATGGAATGGGCTTGCATGACGGCTGTCTGACCATATACGTCGATGATTAAGCCTGGCAGGTTGTCACCTTCGCCATGAACCAATCGGTAGGTGTTATTATTGGGATTGTCGGCAATGCCAATGGCTTGGCGCATCTTCAACGCCGATGCCAGACGAGAATGCCAGAATTCATCGTCAATCTGCACGTCAGAGAACGATAGCACACGGACAGCAATAGAGCCCTCCTGATAGTGACCAACGGCGATGAAATCGCCAGAATTAGCCAACACACGCACCACATCGCCCTCAGCAATGCCCTCGTCGATTTTAAGGATGGCACCAGAGAATACCCACGGATGGAATCTGCGCAGACTCTCTTCCTTACCCCGTTTAAGCCGAATTTCTTTGTACATCGTCTATCACTTTTATCAGTTCGTAATCACCCGTTCGCTCCAGTCGCATCAGCTCTTCGTACAGCATAATGCACGACCATGCATCCGTAGCGGCATACAATTTCTGCTTGTCCTGCAAGATGTCAGCCTCCCAATTAGTCAACTGCTCACGCTTCGAAATCTTCTGTGCAAAGAAGTTGGCATACAGCTTCTGAAGACTTAGATCCTCGACACCTATCTCACGCATATGATTCTGCAAATCAATAAAATAGCCAGGCTTGAAATCGCCTAGTTTATGCAACGAATTGAGATCATCGCGTAAAGAAAGTCCGATTTTCGGAACCCTTGTATCCTCCAACAACAGCTTTACCGATGGCGACAATCCCAACTGATTGAGACGGAAGAGAAAGCAGACATCATAGGACGACACCTGCAAGAGCGCCACCTGATGCGTTTGTCCCTTCTTAAACGAAGGACGCGTCTCCGTATCAATGCCCAAAATGGATTGAGACAGCAGATAACGCACGGCTTTTTCAGCGTCGCGTTCAGTCAGGACAACCACTATACGGCCCTCAAAGAGCACTCGCGGCAGTGTTCCAATACGTGTCTTATCGAATTTACTATAAATTGTTTTCTTCATTTGGGGTGCAAAGGTACGAAAAAAGGTGCAAAAATTACAAAAAAACCGCCGATTTATGTTGAAATCTAAGAAATTCTTTGTAATTTTGCACACATTATATACAAATAAGGTTATGGCGAAGAAGAAAACGAGCAAGACATCCAAGGAAAAACCAGCCTCAACGCTGAGCGAGGCATTGGATTTAAAGAATATATTCCACAACGAACGAACGAACTTCATATTTGGTGCCGCACTATTCATTGTTTCGGGCTTAATGGTGTGGGCTTTTGTGTCGTATCTGGCAACAGGAAGTGCTGACATCAGCATTATCGAGACGCCACGCGACGGCGAGATACTGAATCAGAACCACGAATTTCAGAATGCATGTGGCAGTTTAGGTGCCTATACTTCGTGGTTTTTCATCAAGCGCTGCTTCGGTTTAGCAGCTTTCCTGATTCCCATTTACATTTTCCTGATTTCGCTGCGACTGGTTCGAGCCTACAATGTGAAGTTACTCAAGTGGTTTATGTGTTTGGCAATCATCATGATTTGGTGTTCCGTGACTTTCGCAAAGTTCCTTGAACCACTCTTTGATAGTGCCTGCTACAATCCTGGTGGCGACCACGGACTGGCCATCAGCCAGCAGATAGAAGGTTTTGTGGGAACCCCAGGTCTTACGGCGTTGCTGGCATTGGTAGCCATCAGCTTCCTCGCCTACCTCAGCATGGAAACGATTACCTTCATCCGTAAGATATTCAATCCTCTGCGCTATCTGAAGAAGATTCCGATGACCATTCATGTGGGTAGCGGTGAGAGTACTGAAGAACCTGAGCATGAAGAAGAACCCGAGCCAGTATACGACAATCCATATCGGGAAGAGATTGAATTCCCCATAGATGAAACGCCCTCTACCCCCATCAGTCCAAGCCAACCGCAAGCCCCCATTATTAAAGAGGAAGAAAACGACAATGGCGAAGACGATGACGTCATCATGACCGTTGAAACGGGCGAAAAGGAGGAGAAAGCCGATGGTAAGAGCGTGGTTGCCGACTATGGTGACCTGTCGACGCCCTACGATCCCAAGCGCGACCTTGAGAACTACAAGTACCCCACCCTCGACCTATTGCAGAAGTACGAGAGCGACGGCAAGCCCTACATTGACATGGAGGAGCAGACACGTAACAAAAACCGCATTGTGGAGGTGTTGCGCAGCTTTGGCGTAGAAATCAGCAGCATCAAGGCTACCGTCGGTCCTACCATCACGCTGTATGAGATCACACCAGCATCAGGTGTACGTATTTCGCGTATCAAGAACCTTGAAGACGACATTGCGCTGAGTCTGGCCGCCCTCGGTATCCGTATCATCGCCCCTATTCCCGGCAAGGGAACGGTAGGTATCGAGGTACCAAACGCCAAGCCTGCTACCGTCTCGATGGAATCGATTCTGAACTCGAAGAAGTTCCAGGAGTCGACGATGGAACTGCCTTGTGCCATCGGTAAGACCATTACCAACGAGGTCTTCATGTTCGACTTGGCAAAGGCTCCCCACCTGTTGGTTGCTGGTGCTACCGGTCAGGGTAAATCTGTCGGCTTGAATGCTATCATCACCTCCTTATTATATAAGAAACATCCTGCCGAGTTGAAGATTGTCCTCGTTGACCCGAAAAAGGTAGAGTTCAGCGTCTATGCCTCTATCGAGAACCACTTCTTAGCGAAGATTCCAGATGACGATGCCGAACCCATCATCACCGACGTTACGAAGGTCATCCACACGCTGAACTCGCTATGTAAGGAGATGGATACCCGCTACGACCTGCTGAAGATGGCACAGGCACGCAACATCAAGGAATACAACAAGAAGTTCATCGACCGTCAGCTGAATCCGCAGAACGGTCATAAATACATGCCGTATATCGTCGTGGTCATCGATGAGTTCGGCGATCTGATTATGACAGCCGGTAAAGAGGTGGAGCTGCCTATTGCACGTATAGCCCAGTTGGCTCGTGCCGTAGGTATCCACATGATTATCGCTACCCAGCGTCCTACCACGAACATCATCACCGGTACCATCAAGGCCAACTTCCCAAGCCGTATAGCTTTCCGCGTTGGTGCTATGATTGACTCGCGTACCATCCTAGACCGTCCAGGTGCTCAGCAGTTGGTGGGTCGTGGCGATATGCTATACTTGAATGGTGGTGAGCCTGTCCGCGTACAGTGTGCCTTCGTAGATACGCCAGAAGTGGAGCGCATCAACAAGTTCATCTCTGACCAGCAAGGCTACTTAGGTGCCTTCGAACTGCCCATGCCAGACCTTGGTGACGAGGATGGTGGCGGTGAAGGTCGCGACGTGGATATGCAGCATCTTGACCCGATGTTCGAGGATGCCGCTCGTCTCATTGTTCGTGAACAAAGCGGAAGCACCAGCTTAATCCAGCGTAAGTTCGCCATCGGCTATAACCGCGCCGGACGCTTGATGGACCAGTTAGAGAAGGCTGGCATCGTGGGCGCTGCTCACGGTTCAAAGCCTCGTGAAGTATTAATTATGGACGAAAACAGTCTCGAAAACTTACTAGCACAATGGAGATAAAGAAATCAACACGATGGATGACAGTGATAGCCATACTTATCACTTATCATTTATCACTTATCACTTCTAGCGCCCAAACAGCCAAGGAGGTATTGGACAAGACAGCCGCAACGGTCTCAGCCAAGCAAGGTGCACAGGCCAGATTCACCATCAATGGACAAAGCATGAATGCCAGCGGCACGATAGCCATCAAAGGCAAGAAATTTCATGCCACTACCGCACAAGCCACCATCTGGTTTGACGGCAAGACACAGTGGACATATATGAAGAACAACGACGAGGTGAACATCTCGAATCCAACGGAATCGCAGTTGGCAGCCATCAACCCCTACAATTTTATATACTTGTATAAGAAGGGCTACAACTATACGATGAAGAAGAAGGGCGGCAATTTCGTGGTGCATCTGACAGCTACAGGCAAGAAGTCTATTCAGGAGATGTTTCTTACCATCGGCCAGAAGTCGTACACTCCTTCACAGATTCGATATAAGACCGCCAAGGGCTGGACAACCATTGACATCCGTAACTTCAAGACTGCCAACCTTGCTGACGGCATGTTCCGTTTTAACTCCAAGGACTTCCCTCATGCCGAGGTCATTGATCTAAGATGAACAAGCTACGACTCTTCTTTCTGCTGCGCAAAAACACCAAACTGAGTGAGAAGCGCAACCCCATGTTCGAAGCCAACCAATACGGCAAGCTATTCGGCTATATCGGTATTGCCATCGTTGCCATTGAGTTCATTGCCATAGGAACCTTCATGGGATGGATAGCCGCTAAGGATGATGAAGCACAGATACTGTTCTTTGTCCTACCCTTCCTGATGATTGTCGACTTTTTCATGCGCTTCATGACCCAGCAGACACCGCTCATGTTGGTCAAGCCCTATCTGCTGACACCCATCAGCAAGTACACAGCTATTGAGTGCTTCCTGACATCACAGATACTTGATACTGGCAATCTATTCTGGATGACTATTTTCCTGCCTTACACATTCATCGTATGGTGCGGTGGCATGACCACATGGGCTGCTCTCGGAATGTTGCTGCTGTTCCATCTGATAGTCGTCGTCAACAGCCAATGGTATCTTCTCGTGCGCACACTCATCAATCAAAGCATGTGGTGGTGGGCACTGCCTACCATCTTCTATGGCTCGCTGATACTGCCAATGTTCCTGTTACCTGACAAGATACTTGACAAAATATTCGATGGCATTGGCGATTTTGTTGGCGACAATGCTTTCTCATGGTGGACATTCGCACTCTTTGTGCTACTCTTCGTGGTGCTCTTTGCCATCAACCGCAACTTGCAGATGAGGCTTATCTACAATGAAATATCGAAAAACGAGAAAACCAAGCTTAAGCACGTCTCAGAGTTTCAGGCCTTGAACCGTTTCGGACAGATTGGTGAATACCTGAAGCTGGAGATTAAGAGCACCATGCGTAACAAAGCCATCCGTTCACGATTCATCCAAGGTGTCTGCATCATCATGCTCTTCTCACTCATAATCGCTTTCGGCAGCGTCTATAACAGCTCATTCGAACGCAATTTCTGGTGTCTCTACGCCTTTATCTTCTTCGGCTCAGTCAACCTTATCAAGGTCATGTGTCCCGAAGGCAACTTCATCGATATGCTGATGGTACACGAAGAGAACATCCTCACGCTGCTGCGCGCCAAGTACTACTTCTATTGCGCCATGCTGATACTGCCCTTCCTATTCTGTTTGATTCCCGTATTCGCAGGCAAGTACTCCATTCTGATGGTTCTGGCCTATATGTTGACAGCTACAGGCCCCGTCTATTGTATGCTGTTCCAGATGGCCGTCTACAACAAGACTACCCTGCCCCTCAACGATAAGATTACAGGCAAGAACCAGATGGAAAACAAGTGGCAGGCCATTGTGTCGATGATAGGTTTCTTCGCACCTGTCGCACTCGTCATGCTTATGCAGGCCATTTTCAGCGAAGAAGTTGCCTATCTGGTCTTGATACTGATTGGTTTGGCCTTCACACTGTCCGAACCTTATTGGATGCGTAACATCTATCGTCGTATGATGAAGCGCCGCTATGATAACCTCGAAGGATTCCACGCCACGAGGTAAAGGTAAAAAGGTAAAAAAGTAAAAAGTAAAGGTGAAGACGGTTCTAATTCAGGTAGGCAAGACGGTGAACAAGCACTTCATAGCCAGTATCAACGACTATGTGGAGCGCATCAACCACTATATGCCCTTCGAGGTAGTCACCATTCCGGAACTTAAAAACACCAAGAGTCTCAGCGAGGAACAACAGAAACAAGCTGAGGGCGAATTGATACTCAAGCAATTGCAACCCTCCGATACCGTTGTATTACTGGATGAGCACGGACGCCAATACCGCAGCTTAGAATTTGCCCGCTGGATTGAAAACAAGCAACAGACTGCTCGCAGACTTGTCTTTGTCATTGGAGGCCCCTACGGCTTCTCACCTGCTGTCTATCAGCGAGCCAACGAACAACTTTCACTTTCCCTGATGACCTTCTCACACCAAATGATACGCCTCACCTTTACCGAGCAGATTTATCGCGCGTGTACTATTATCAAAGGTGAACCCTACCACCATGAGTGACTAAGAATTAAGAGTTAAGAGATTAACTGTCCTATTTGGTAGACAGCGGCAGAAACAATCCATGCCAACACCGTTGTATAGACGGCTGCAAAGCAAGCCCAGCGCCACGATCCGCTCTCATTCTTGATAGCCGCGACAGTAGCAATGCAGGGGAAGTAAATCAGCACAAAGAGGAGGAACGAGTAAGCTACCAGTGGCGTGAAGTCGAAGGCTGCATCGCCATAGAGCACACCGATAGTAGAAGCCACAATCTCCTTGGCACCCACACCAGCAATCAGACTGACGTCCATACGCCAATCAAAGCCCTGAGCCAAGAATACGGGCTCAATAGCCTTACCCAGCAGACCAATAAAGCTTGACTCTAAGGAGTCGGCAACGCCCGACGGTGAGAAGTACCCCAAAGCCCATACGATAATCGAAGCCACGAGAATCACACCACCCATTTTCTTCAGATACTGCTTGCCTTTCTCCCACGTATGGCGGAAGATAGCCTTGGCTGTTGGGAAACGGTAAGGCGGCAATTCCATGACGAACGGCGTATCCTCGCCTTTGATGACCCAAGTACTTAATACACGCGCAACGATAACGGAAAGCACGATGCCGACAACATAGAGCGACACCATGACCAAACTCTGATATTGAGAGGCGAAGAAGGCACCCGTTATCATTATATAAATAGGTAGGCGCGCGGAACACGACATCATAGGCAGCACCAGCATCGTAATCAGCCGCGAACGGCGACTCTCAACGGTACGTGTAGCCATCACGGCAGGCACGTTACAACCGAAACCCATAATGAGCGGAATAAACGACTTACCGTGCAGGCCCATGCCGTGCATCAGCTTGTCCATGATGAATGCAGCACGTGCCATATAGCCAGAGTCCTCCATCAGCGAGATAAACGTGTACAGTATCAGTATTTGCGGCAGGAACACAATGACAGAGCCCACACCGGCAATGACACCATCCACCAGCATGGCTTTCAGCGGTCCCTCTGACATGTTTTCTCCGATAAATTCACCCATCCAGGCAAATCCGGCATCTATCCAGTCCATCGGATACTGACCAAGGGTAAAGGTAACCTCGAACATCAGGAACAACAAAGCAAAGAAGATGGGGAAACCCAGCCAGCGGTTGGTAATGAGTGAATCAAGCTTGTGCGTGACGCGATAGGTATTTTCTTTCTGACCGACCTTATAGCCAGCCTCTTGCAAGGCACCTCGGATAAAGCCGTACTTAGCATCCATGATGGCTGTCTCAGAGTCGTCGCCCGTCTCTTCCTTTACACGGCGGACTGCGACATCACGTGCCTCAATAATCTGCTGGCATTCAGGCAGTGCTGCAATCACTTCTTCAGCCTTCTTGTCCTTCTCCAGCAGCTTCAATGCCAGCCAACGGGTACTATAGCGCAGACGCAGCAGGTCGTTGCCTTTCAGGTACTTCTGTATCTTGGCAATACCATCTTCTATCTCGTGTCCGTGATTGATATGAATGTGACGATAGTAGTTATCGTGACCTTCCATGCTTTCAAAGATGTGGATGACCTCATGCATCAGTTCCTGCAGTCCCCTACCCGTCTTAAACGACGTAGGCACCATCGGCATTCCCATCAGCGAACTCAGCGTATCGATGGACAAATGGTCACCGCGACGTTCCGTTTCGTCAAACATGTTCAGGGCACATACCACCCTCAGGTGCATATCCATCAATTGAGTCGTCAGATAGAGGTTGCGCTCTAAGTTTGAGGAATCTATCACGTTGATGATAACATCAGGCGTCTCCTCTACCAGCTGTTTACGCACGTAGAGTTCTTCTGGCGAATAAGCTGACAGCGAATAGGTGCCTGGCAGGTCAACCAATTTCATGTGATAACCTTCAAAGTCGGCATAACCTTCCTTCGCATCTACAGTAACACCACTGTAGTTGCCCACTCGCTCATGTGCGCCAGATGCAAAGTTAAAGAGTGATGTCTTACCACAGTTAGGATTGCCCACCAGCGCCACATTGATGGTACGACGGGCTGAATGGACGGCATAATGAGCCGTCGTAGCCACGTTTTGCGGCTCTGAAATATCAGCAGCCTCACGCTCGTCCTGACTCACCTCTATTTTCTCAGCCTCCTGACGACGCAGACTCACTTCATAGCCCATCACCTTATATTTGACGGGATCCTGCAAGGGCGCACTCTGCAGCACATCCACGCGCTGTCCCTTGATAAATCCCATTTCAACGATACGCTTGCGGAAACCTCCGTGTCCCTGTACCTTGACAATATAGGCCTCGTCGCCAGTTTTCAATTCTGAAAGTCTCATACCTTATTATATATTTGACTGCAAAGGTACAAAAAGAAGTGAAAAGTGAAGAGCGAAACATAAAAAATGTTTCGAAAATACCTAAAAATGATGATGTATTAGTTCAAAGGTTTCACGAACTTCATTTCGAGCAGAATGCGTTTCTGACGTTTCAACATGTAGGCAGAAGGCTTGGCAGAATTGAAACGTCGGGGATTGGGCAGTGTGGCGGCAATCAGGGCACACTGTGCCTTGGTCAGTTCCTTAGCTGTAGTATTAAAGTGTTGTTCTGCTACGGCATCGGCACCATAAATGCCGTCACCCATCTCAATGGAGTTCAGGTACACCTCCATAATGCGTTCCTTACTCCACATCACCTCTATCAGCATGGTAAAATACACCTCGAAGCCCTTGCGTGTCCATGAACGGCCAGGCCAGAGGAAGACGTTCTTGGCTGTCTGTTGCGAGATGGTAGAAGCACCCATCTTACGCTTTTCTGGATGTTTCATGTTACGCATGGCGGCATGTTCAATGGCTTTGAAGTCAAAACCGTTATGTTTCAGGAAATTCGCATCCTCCGAGGCCATCACAGCCAACGACAACGAAGGCGAGATGTCCTCTATAGGTACCCAGTGGTGATGCCACTTCATCTTCTCACCGGCACCAACCTGCTGAGCCAGACGGATAAACATCAACGGTGTGGCATACACCGGTAGCCACCGCAAGGCAACAACAGAAAGGATAGTGGAGGCAAAGAACGCCACCACTATCCACAATACGATTCTTTTTAGCTTATTGAAAAACTTCTTCAAGTTTCAATCTTAACTTTTCACTATTCACTAGCGAAGCGTTAATTAGCCTGAGCCTTGGCATCGTTAATCATCTTCTCAGAGGCATACATGTAAACCTCTACACGACGATTCTGCTTGCGACCCTCAGCAGTAGAATTGTCAGCAATGGGATTAGCCTCGCCAAGACCCTCGACGCTCTTAATCTGAGCGTTAGAGACGGCCAGCGCCTTCAGATAGTTGGAAACGGCAGCAGCACGGTCGAGCGACAGAGCCTGATTCTTGGCAGCACTCTCGGCAGCCGTAGAGCCCTTGAAGCCAGTGTTGTCGGTATAGCCCTGGATGGCGATATCGCAGTCGCTGTTGTTCTTGAGCACGGTGGCAAACTGTGCCAGCGAGGTCTTGGCAGTGGCAGAGAGGTCGGCCTTGCCAGTAGCGAACAGGATGCCTGAGTCGAAGGTCACCTTCACAGCATCCAGGCCATTGTTATCCTTCACACTCTCAACCTTGGCGTTCTGCACCTGCTGAGCAGCCTTCTTAGCCTTATCCATGCGGTTGCCAATAATAGCACCAGCACCAGCGCCAACGGCACCACCAATGACAGCACCAACAGCTGTATTACCGGCAATAGCGCCAATGATACCACCCAGCACGGCACCACCACCAGCACCGATACCAGCACCTTTCTGGGTATTGTTACATGCGAACAACAAGCCTACACAAAGTAGCAATGAAACAATTTTAGTCTTCATAATCTTATCATTTTAAAAGTAAAACATTCATTTTCGGATGCAAAAATACAAATTTCTCTAAACTTTAAACCCTAAACTCTAAACTTTTTCGTACCTTTGCAGCAAAATTTAAGAAAACGAACTAAAAATATGGCAAAAGAATTAAAAGATTTAACGAAACGGGCTGATAATTACAGCCAGTGGTACAACGATCTTGTTGTTAAAGCCGACCTCGCTGAACAGAGTGCCGTGCGTGGTTGTATGGTTATCAAGCCCTATGGCTATGCCATCTGGGAGAAGATGCAGCATGAACTGGACCGTATGTTCAAGGAGACAGGTGCTCAGAACGCCTACTTCCCCCTGCTCATCCCAAAGTCGTTCCTTTCGAAGGAGGCCGAACATGTTGAGGGCTTCGCCAAGGAGTGTGCTGTGGTTACCCACTATCGTCTGAAGGCTACTGAGGACAAGAGCGGTGTCGTTGTCGACCCTGCTGCCAAGCTGGAAGAAGAGCTTATTATCCGTCCGACGTCTGAGACTATTATCTGGAACACCTATAAGAACTGGATTCAGTCGTGGCGCGACCTGCCCCTGATGTGCAACCAGTGGTGTAACGTCATGCGCTGGGAGATGCGTACA
>CACWOS010000032.1 GCA_902762565.1 uncultured Prevotellaceae bacterium | reverse complement strand
TAATAATCTAACATCAAAAAACACAAACATTATGGCAATCAATCAAATTCAAATGGGAGTAAACTTCCGCAAGAACATTAATTCGAAGAGTGCAAGCTATCAGAAGTACTACGCTGAGGTAGACCGTCAGAAGACGCTGACGACTCGAGGTCTGGCTGCTCACCTGAAGGAGCACAACTGCATGGTAGGTCGTGACGCCATCCAGGCGGTGCTGGTGAAGCTGTCGGAGTGCATACCCGAGCTGGTGGCACAGGGCGTAGGCGTGAAGCTGGACGGACTGGGCATCTTCTATCCAACCATCCGCAACAAGAAGGGTGGCGCCACTGAGGCGCAGATGCTGGACAGCGAGTTCAACCCAACCAGTATCGTCGAGGGCGTACACGTCCGCTTCCTGCCCGAGTCGAGCACGCTGGATAACCTGACTTCTCGTCAGTTCATGACCCGCTCTGTTTCGACCGCTTCGCAGAACATCGTGAAGGTGGAGAAGCGTACCGTGAACGGCAAGGTGAAGAACGTGCAGGTGCTGCAGAGCCTGGCCGACTTCCGCACAGCCAACGCGCCCAGCAACAGTGGTGGCGGTCCTCTGCCCGTAGGTGGTGACACAGAGGTGGATCCAGAGGGTGATTAAAGAGTAGCGCCTGCAAGGGCGCAACTCTTTGAGTTTGAAAATTGAAGTTTGAAATTTAAAATTTATGATTTGAAAGATTAAACTTTGAAAATTGAAGTTTGAAATTTATAATTTATGATTTGAAAATTTAGACTATGAAAAAGGAGACTTGGAAGACGGTGATACAGGTAATTGTATCGATACTGACAGCGATGCTGACAGCAATGGGAACGACGAGTTGCATGCGCGTGCTGTAAAGAAGTGATGAGTGATAAGTGATGAGTGATAAGTGAGAAGTGATAAGTGATGAGTGAAAAGGGGCATCCTATGTGGGGTGCTCCTTTGTGTTCCGTTCGAACGAACAAAGAAAAACGAGTTTTCCTTTGGTTCTTTGCTCACTTATTCGTACCTTTGCAGCCAAAATTACACATTATTCATATATGGAAGAGAAAATTTTAACCGAAGGCGAGGAGAAGAAAAGCCTCAGCTTTGTAGAACAGTTTGTAAAGGAAGACCTGGAAGCAGGCAAGAACGGTGGACGTATTCAGACGCGTTTCCCACCAGAGCCCAACGGCTATATACACATCGGACACGCTAAGGCCATCTGCATGGACTTCGGTGTGGCTGAAGAGTTCGGAGGCATCTGCAACCTGCGTTTCGACGATACCAACCCCACGAAAGAGAATACGGAATACGTGGAAAACATCATGAGCGACATCAAGTGGCTCGGTTTCCATTGGGAGAACGTCTATTACGCCTCCGACTATTTCGAGAAGCTGTGGGACTTTGCTGTATGGCTCATCAAGAAGGGTCTGGCCTACGTCGACGAGCAGACTTCTGAGCAGATTGCCGAGCAGAAGGGTACGCCCACACAACCTGGACGTCCCAGTCCGTTCCGCGACCGTCCTATTGAGGAGAACCTGCGCCTGTTCGAGCAGATGAACACCGTTGAAGCCGTTGAGGGCAGCATGGTGCTGCGTGCGAAGCTGGATATGGCCAACCCCAACATGCACTTCCGCGACCCCATCATCTATCGTATCATCCAGATTCCCCACCACCGCACAGGCACGAAGTGGCATGCTTATCCCATGTACGACTTCGCCCACGGTCAGAGTGACTACTTCGAGGGTGTCACCCACTCTATCTGTACGCTGGAGTTCGTGCCTCACCGTCCGCTGTACGACAAGTTCGTCGACCTGTTGCGCGAATATATCAAGGAACAGACGGATACCACGGGCTTCAATCCCGATATCCTGAACAAATACGACGGCACACGCCAGATTGAGTTCAACCGTCTGAACCTCACCTATACCGTCATGTCGAAGCGTAAGCTGAAGGCACTCGTGGACGAGAAGCTGGTGAATGGTTGGGACGATCCCCGTATGCCGACCGTTTGCGGTATGCGTCGTCGCGGCTATTCGTCACAGAGCGTCCGCAACTTCATCGACTCGATTGGTTACACCAAGTTCGACGCCCTGAACGACTACGCCCTCTTGGAGGCCAGCGTTCGTGACGACCTGAACAAGAAAGCCACACGCGTCTCGGCAGTCCTCGACCCCGTGAAACTCGTGCTCACCAACTATCCTGAGGGCAAGACCGAAGAGATGGAAGCCGTGAACAATCCTGAGAACGAGGCCGATGGCAAACACACCATCACTTTCAGTCGCGAACTGTGGATTGAGCGTGACGACTTCATGGAGGTTGCCGAGAAGAAGTTCCAGCGTCTGGCTCCTGGCAAGGAGGTGCGTCTGAAGAATGCCTATATCATCAAGTGTGACGAGGAACACCCCTGCGACAAAGATGCCGAGGGCAACGTGACCACCATCTATGCCACCTACGATCCTGAGACGCGTAGCGGACAGCCTGGTGCCGACCGTAAGATCAAGGGCAAGACACTGCACTGGGTGAACTGTCAGGATGCCGTACAGGCCGAGGTGCGTCTCTACGACCGTCTGTTTGCCATCGAGAATCCTGGTGCTGACGAGCGCGACTTCCGCGAACTGCTGAATCCTGATTCATTGAAAGTGCTCAACAATTGCGTTGTCGAGCCCTACCTCAAAGAGAAAAAGGCTGGCGACTTCTTGCAGTTCCAGCGTATTGGCTACTTCACACTTGATCTCGATTCAACACCCGACCATCTGGTCTTCAACAAGACTGTTGGTCTGAAAGATACTTGGAAACGTTCTTAGACTCATGTCTAAGTTTGACATTGCAATGAACATAGACGAAGAATACTTTAAAAGCGAAGATTTTCAAGAATTGCTGAAAAGCTATGAGGCATCCATAAATGCAGGCACCACCCCATTTATGGATGCTGATGACTTAGTGGATATGGCCGACTACTATGCTTGGCAGGGATTTAACGATAAAGCCGAGCAAGCCATCGACTATGCCCTCGAGCTCTACCCTTCCGCCACACTCCCCAACGTTTTCAAGGCTCGCAAGGCCTTGGCGATAGGCGACTTTACGCAAGCCGAATACTATTGCGACGAGATTGAAAGCCACGACGATCCAGACTACCACTATCTTGTGGCTGAGATCTTGATTGCTAAAGGCGACATCCAAGGGGCTGACAATTATCTGCGCGAGTATGGCAAGAGTGTTGAACCCGATGAATACGAAGACTTTGTGCGCGACTGTGCAAATCTCTACATTGACTACGACGAGAACCAGAAAGCCTACGAATGGATGATGCGTTCGCGTGGGGATGAGAGTGACGACTTCAAGGAGCTCATGGCACGCACCCTGTTCGGAATCGGCAAATATAAGGACTCTGAGCGCATATTCAACGAACTCATTGACCACCACCCATTCTCAAAGATTTATTGGACTGCTTTGGCTTCTGTACAGTTCATGAATGAGGACTACTCCAATGCCATTACCAGTTCCGAGTACGCCATCGCCATTGATCCTAACGACCCTGATGCTGTCAACAGCAAGGCTAGTGGACTGTTCCGTTTGGGCAACTACGAGGAGGCGATGAAATACTATAAAAGGTATAGTGAACTGACGCCCGACGATGAATACGGACTACTGCACCAAGGCATTTGTCTGGTCAATCTGAACCGAAACGAAGAGGCACTACCCGTCTTGCGAATGGCATTGGCTTTAGCCCCTAAAGATTCTTTGTATCTCGTTCAGATCTATCAGGAACTCGCATTCTGCTATAGTGCTCTGCACCAAGTGAAGCAGGCCGTCGAGATGCTAGAAAAGACCGATGCCCTTGATTGCGACCATATTGACGCTCAGGTGGTTAAGGGTCACATTCTGTTGCAGAACCAATTGATAGTAGAGGCGCAGGAAGTATTCCGACAAGCCATTCATCAAAGCCATAATGATCCCAACGTGATATTGCGCATCATTGTGTCGCTCTATGACAACCGCTATCTAGAGGCTTGTTATCAGATGCTGCTCAAGTTCTTCAAAATGGTCAAAGAGTACAACCCTGACTACAAGAGCGGCAATGCCTATATGGCACTATGCTGTTACGACTTACACCGTTCAGATGACTTCATGAAGTATCTGCGCCTAGCTGTTGACAATGACCCACAGGAAGCGAAAGGCGTTCTCAGTTGCCTCTTTCCTGAGGGCACACCCATCAGTGAATACGTCCCATACATGGAACAGCGTCTCCAAAACATTTCGGAATAACGGAATAATAATATAACATAATAATGAAAAAAGAATGAACTTTATAACAACACTTTTAGGTAATCTAAACTACGGCACCATTCTGTTTCTGATGCTTCTCGAGAGCACCGTAGTCCCCGTGCCCTCTGAATTCGTCGTCACCCCTGCAGCTTATCATGCCGCCAGCGGACAACTTGACGTGTGGCTCGTCATTCTCTTTGCCACCATCGGTGCCGACCTGGGTGCCTCCATCAACTATTTCGTAGCCCTCTACGTAGGCCGTCCCGTCATCTATAAGTTTGCCAACAGCAAGTGGGGCAAAATGTGCCTGCTGAATCAAGAGAAGGTCGAGAAGTCAGAGCGTTACTTCGACGACCACGGCATCGTAGCCACACTGACAGGCCGACTGATTCCTGGCATTCGTCACCTCATCAGCATTCCTGCCGGACTAGCTCGCATGCACTACGGCAAGTTCCTGCTCTACACCACCATCGGTGCTGGTTGCTGGCACGCCATACTCGCTGGACTTGGCTGGTATTTGCACGCCATCGTACCTGAGGACCAGCTCAACGACAAAATCAGCGAGTATGCCGAGTACATCAAACTCATCATCATCGCCCTCGTCATTGCCGCTATCGTCTGGTTTGCTGTCAAGACATGGATGAAGAAAAAGGCTGCCTGACTTACGAACTTTTTACGCTATGCCAAGGAAAAAAGACGGAATGCCCTTTGAGGTACACCACACGCCTGCCAAAGGCAAGGACGGGAAGAATATTGTTTATGTACGACCTGCGATGAGAGACAAGCTGACCATGCAGGGCCTTGAAGACTTCTGCAGCCGTAACTACGGCCTGCGTTTCGGTGAACTGGGGCGTGCCTTCGACGTGTTTCTCCGTGCAGCTGGCGAGGTGATGGCCATGGGCTACCGCATTGATACCCCCATAGGTTCGTTTGCGCCACGGCTGATGCTGACACGCGAGATTACCGACCCAGACGATGTGTCACCACGCGACATCAGGTTCAACGGTGTGGAATATAATCCTGGCAAGCACTGGAACGAGGCCCTCGAACAATGGAACAATGGGTTCCGTCGTATAGACAATGCCAACACACAGGAACTCCTGGCCAACAAAGACAGGCTCGTCGAAGTGCTACGGACGTGCTTGGAACGCTACAACGGCTACGTCACCGTACACCTCTTTGCCCGTCACAGCGGCCTGACCTATTACTCAGCCCGCAAACAGCTAAACGAATGGACTGAGAGCGACCCTCCCCTTCTACTGAAGACACGACGAGGACAAGAATTCATTTACACAGAGATATAACACGAAAAATCTGCCATACCTGGTCTTCTCGGCTACGTTCGGCAAGCGGGGTCTGGAGCATCCGTTGTCGTTCAGCCAGTTGCTGTTGCTCGACATTCCTTGTCCAGAGGGCCTGCGCCAGGTTAGGGAACTGAAAAACCGCGTGGCGCAGCTGCCCTATACGCTGCTGGCCTTTGCAGGTGTGAGCGGCGTGACGCTGAAAGTAGTGGTGCGCTGCCAGTATAGCAACGACGAAAAGCCCTGGGTATTAACGGATAAGACACTGGATACCGACAAGTATCTGGCTTTCCTGAAGACGGCGCACGAATGTGCCGCACGCATCTATACAAGTCTGACGATGTGCGACCTGATAGTGGACGAACAGTCGTTGGCACATGGATGTCGCATGAGCCACGACCCACAGCGTCGCTACCAGTTGCGCTACAATGTGGTGAAGCAGCTGACGGAATTCCGCCCTAACGACTTGGCTTTCAAGCCTTGGCAGCCGCTGACCGACCGTCTGTTGAAGTCAATGGTGGTGGAGCAGATGAAGGAGGGTGGCGAGAGCTGGATGAACGACATTCGCATCTACCTCGAGTCAGCCCACATCAAGGACTATAATCCCGTACACGAATTTCTGGCTGGCTGTGGCGAGTGGGACGGCAAGGCTGACTATATCGAAGACTTCGCCCGTCGTCTGCCCACCAACTATCAGCAGTGGCCGAAGTACTTCCACCGCTGGTTCTTAGCGATGGTGGCCCAAGCACTAGACATCAATCGCGACTACGGCAACTCGATGGTACCCATGCTCATTGGCGGACAAGGCATCAAGAAGTCGAACTTCTGCAAAAACATCCTGCCGCCCTCGATGCGCGAATATTATATGGATGACATCAAGATGGACAATGCTGAACAGGTGGAGCGTGTCTTGGGACGTATGTGGCTGGTATGCATCGACGAGTATAATGCCAAGACGGATCGCGAGCAGGCCAAAATCAAACGCCTGCTGACAGAGAAGGACGTGCAGATCCGTAAGATGCGCAGCGACCAGTACACCATGACACCGCGCCTCTGCTCGTTCATCGCCACCACCAACGACCTCACACCACTGCCAGCTGGTGACGGCTCGCGCCGCTACCTGTGTGTCGAGGTGACGGATGAAGTAGATATGAGCGGTCGCATACCCTACAAGCAGATGTATGCCCAGGCCGTCTATGAACTGCAGGTGCGCAACGCGCTCTACTGGTTTACCAGCGATGACGAACAGGAGATACAGCGTCACAACCGCCCCTACCAGCAAGCCTCATCAATAGAAGAGGTGCTGACGAACCTCTTTGTTCCTGCCACCGACCACCAACGAGAGAATCTCTGGCAAGTGCAGGACATCCAAAAGGAGCTCTCCAAGCACCTGAAAGCCAGCGACGTACCCAACATCATCAAACTCGGCAAGATTTTGAAGGCTCTGCGTTGGCCTCGCGGTGGAAACACAGGGACACGCGGCTACTACCTGCAACTAAAGAAATCATAGCGGGTTGATAGCAGGTTAATAGCAGGTTTTTACCATCTTTTCTCGTGTTACCTTTGGAGGTATGAAATTATGGGTTTACGATAAAAAAGTGTGAAAATTTTGCAAAAACTCTGAGCTTATCAATTTTATTTTATAGAAAATGCCTAAATTTGCAAACCAAACTTAATAAAATTGCATGAATATTATTAAATACAATTTATATGAGTATTAGTAAAGATGTCATCAAGCAGTGCCTGATTAGCAAGCAGCGCGAGGTGGATGAGGCGGTGATTGTGAACCGTCCTGTAGAATTCGAAGAGAACGGTAACTATGTGATAGTTGGCGTGAGACATGCAGGTAAGTCGTACCTGCTATATCAGCGTGTGCGTCAGCTTCAGGCAGCAGGAAAAGGTTGGGACGAGATTCTATTTGTGGACTTTGAGGATGAGCGTCTGGCAGAGTTTCAGACGGAAGACTTCAACAGTCTGCTGGAGGCTCATCTGGAACTATATGGCAAGAAGCCCGTAGTATTTCTGGATGAGGTGCAGAACATTCCGCATTGGGATAAGTTTGTGCGGAGGTTGACTGATGCGAAATATAGGGTCTATGTGACTGGTAGCAATGCGAAAATGCTGAGCAAGGAGGTGGCCACTACGCTGGGCGGACGCTTCTTTATCTATGATGCGTACCCATATTCATTCAAAGAGTATCTGGCAGCGCAGCAGGTGGAACTGAAGAAGCATTGGGAGTATGACACGATACAGCGGAGCGAGGTGAAGCGGCATCTGAACGAATATTTCTATTTTGGCGGTCTACCGGAGATATTGTCATTTAAAAATAAACGGGCAATGCTGTCGAGCTTGTATCAGAAAATCTACCTGGGTGACATTTGTGCCCGAAACAACATCAAGAACGACAGGGTGCTGAACATCCTGATCAAGAAGATGGCTGAGAGCGTGAAGCAGCCACTGTCGTATAACAGACTGAAGAATGTGATAGTGGCAACGGGGTCGCCTATCAGTGTGCCTACTACGATAGACTATGTGGATTACGCTTCTGACAGTTGGCTGATACTGCCCATGGAGAATGAGGTGGGCAAGCTGACGGAGAAGGAGACGCAGAAGAAATACTACTTCGTTGACAATGGTCTGCTGAACCTGTTCTTGATGAACTCAGAGACGTCGCTACTGGAGAACATGGTGGCGGTGGAACTGTGCAGGCGGTATGGCAAGAAGGATGTGCTTTTCCTGAACGCGGAGAAGGAGATAGATTTCATAGTGTCTGACGAGAAACTGGCTATTCAAGTGTCGTACAGCATCAAGGAGGACGCAACTTATAATAGGGAGATGCCGCCACTGGTGAAGTATGCCAAGGCGCACAAGGACTGGAAGTGCCTGCTGATTACGTATGATGAGGAGGGCACGAAAGAGGGAATTCCCGTGGTGCCGGTGTGGAAATGGTTGATGGAAGTGTGATATTTCAATCAAAAATATTTCGGGCGGAAACTTGAGACTTTTTAATGTTTCCGCCCGAAATAAGACCTCAAAAGTTGCATTTATATTGCTTTCATAGCGGGTTGATAGCAGGTTAATAGCAGGTTTTTAGGGTTATCCTGCTATAACTATGTCGTTTATTTCCAGATGTTTATACCAAATCACAGCAGGTATAGCAGGTTTTGGATCATTCGCAAGAAACTAATATACAGAATCTTGCGGATTTTCTTTTTATATAATGCACCACATTTACACCACTGAATAAGCCCCCTAAACAACATTATCAATGGCAATTAGCACTTCCCAATATCCATTTTTATCTTCACCCACACGTCTGATAACACCTTTTTCCTTCAAAACAGCAATATTACGTCTAATAGTAGTCCTGTCCACTCCGATTATTTTAGCTAAATCCTCATAAGTAGCTCTATTATCCTTCAATAAAACTTTTATAATGGCTAATTGAGTCTTATTCAGTTTTACAGATGCATTTGCAGGGGCATTTACAGGGGCATTTACAGGGGCATTTACAGAACTTGCCTTAGGTGAAGGCACAGGCAGAACCAGTTCAACTTCGTCAACATCCAGTTTGTTCAGCAGTTGCGGTTCACCCCAATTGGTTTCCTTCCATGCAGCTATAATCTTGGGGAATCCAGAGCCGACATTCTCACCAAAGCCAATCATGCGGAGCATATTCTGGATTTTTGGATTGCGGGCCTTGGAGTTTCCACCTCGATAGATGGTCTCTACAGGCAACTTTAGCAGTCCTGGATTACGGAAACAAAGGCGGTCGCCATTATATCGCAGTGGATAATCGAATTCGTAAAGGCTTCACGGACAGCTTCGCGTTGTGGTGTGTCATCTTTTCTTTTCCATCCTTTCTCCAGTTTAAATGGCTTTGGCAAGTCAAACTGGATTTTAGGTGAGACAATGCGGAAGAACTGATAAAGGTTGTTTTCCCAAAGTCCATCGTATGTCAGTCGGTCGTGATAACGCTCATCACCCACAAGATGGCTCATGTCCAGATAGTCCATGCGGAAGTTAGCAAATCTGTCTCTTATGGCGAGTCCTTTGCCAAACATCATCAGTCCTGCCAATGTCAGACCCTCTCTACCAGTCTGCCTATCTTCAGTATATCCACCAAGATTTCTGAGGAAAGTCTTGTCATCAACCTGATTCCAAACATGGGTATTATTCTCCAGTCTGAACTCTGTGCGATACTGACGCAAAGAATCAGGATCAATATCATCCATGCCATAATACTCTATCAGAATGCTATCGTTACCATCAGCGTTAGAGTCACGTATCATAGCCTTTACCTGAGCCTCTGCGCAATGATAGTCACCTTCGTTGTTGCGCCTATACGTACCTTTATATACATTGCCGTTCAAATAGATTGGCTTTGCCATCCAGTCTGCCTGAGGCACATGGATGCAGACGATCTGCGCTCCATCCACATTCACCACCTCCACATCGCTGTCAACGAGAATGTTCTCATTCACCTTGTCGCTGTTGAGGGTATTCCAGAAGTCTGTAATAATCTTGCTTGGCTCGTCCACACCAATTATCTGGAATCGCTTACTAACGTCCTTCTCTTGCAAGTTTTCATCCACGCCAAGCAGAATCAGTCCGCCTATGGTATTGGCAAAAGCCGAATACGTCTGCCATATAGATTTTGGCACCTCAGCCTTCGCCCGTTTGCACTCCAAGGTCACTCGCTCACCTTTCAGCAACGCTTCTCTTATTGTTTTCTCGTTCATATCGTCTGCAAAGTTAATCAAATCTTTCTGTTTTTTACTCATTGATTAGAAAACAAGTACCCTGTCCCCGTGATTTTTTCTATCCTATCATTGTTCGCAAGCACCATGTTACAACCGATTGTTAGATATTCGTAGTTTCTTCTTTATCACTTTTCACGTGAAAATGTATTTGTCCCTCAGCCACCATTCGTCGGATTCTATGCAGCGGATAGCACCAACTTGATTTATGTTCTACGCCTTTTTTATCCTCATATACGACATGCTCTCTTGGAAGATAATGCCCGTAATCCTTTAACCATGACTTGCTAAAGAATTGTATTTGTTTAGATAACTCCTCTACAGTCAGCCAAACCTCGTTCATTACCTCATAATGATAGCGGATAGTATCACCAGAGAACTCTTTAAGGATTTCATCCCTAAGCCTCTTATCTATTTTTACCTTAGTACCAAAGTATATTTCTGTTGCGCCAAACATATTTAAGTTGTATTTCTCGATTAATAGGGTGAACAATATCTATTCAATATATCCTTCTTGTTTGCAAAAACAAATGATAGGGCATTTTTACACATCTTTTTGTTCTTGTCGTCTACGAAGTTGTCATCTGCAATTATTTCACTGTATTCTTCCAATTGCGGATTAAAAACAATCATTATGGCTGTAGTTGGTGAGGTCGGATAAAACAACTCAAAGTCTTTAATATCTCCATTATCATCCAATTCATCTATCCTTAGATTTATCGCTGGTTGGTCACAAGTGATAAATGGTATTGAAGACTCATTCTTAACAAAGATATATCTGGTATTAGGATTGGCCACGGCGATACTATGTCCCAGTTTAGTCGCCATTATAATGGAAATGTACGGAAATGCTTTTCTGTAAAGTTCACTCAAAAGAGGTTTGTTTAGTTGTAGATATCCATTTATTCCGTTTTCTCTCATTTTCTTTGTCCTACTGTATTGAGTACAAAGATAATAAACTGCCTGATATTTATCTGGAATGTTCCTTAAATCTTCTAAACTATGGCAAGACAAAAGAGGTCTACCCATTTTTTCGATATTGGTCTGCATATTATCTAAGATATGAAGCGAAAAATCTCTTTTGTCAGTTTCTGACATCATATTATAAGAAATTGCTTCATAACCTTTAAGAAGACTTTCAGCAATAGACCACATAAAAGGCGGAAATTGTTTAGCAAAATTCCAACAGGTAAGAATTTCAACAGGAGACAATGCGTACATCTTATAGAAATAACTTTCTTGAGCAACATCCATGAGACTAACATAATCTACTTTGTTGGCTTCAAAGATGTAAGTCCAAATTTTCTTCTCCTTAGGATTCTTCTTCCAAGGATTTAAATAATACCGCCATACATAATGCTGTTTTTTGACTTCTGTATTCATTCGTTTTATACAACCAACTCTTTTCTAAAAAGATTTTCACATTTTACTTACTCTTTCTCAAATGCTTTTGATATGCTTCCAATATCTCCGATGACAAATCATCAGCCGCAAAATAGGGTACATCTATGCCGAATGCCTTACTGAGCGATTCCAAGTATTCTTCGCTGCGGTCATATAACCAATTGTTGCGAATCCATAAACCGAGGGTAAAATGAAACTCGAAAAGGTCTTCCGCTTCCACGATAGCCTTTTTGTCTGTCTCACTCAGCATTTCGTCCAACTGAGCAAAACATTCTTTCTTCGTCTTTGGCTTATTCTCCATAATACACAATGATTAGCTCTTTATTCTTCAAACGGATAAGTTTCGTCGTAAATGTCGCTGAGAAGTTTTTCCTTATAAAGCCAATGAGCACCGGGGGCAATGTGCTTGACCTTGTAGCCTTTCAACTTGGCAGAGAGTGAACTGATAGAAGTTTCCTCACCCTCATAGTTGATTCTCCGTTCCGATACAATCGTAACGGTTATCGTTGGGTCGTCTTTCCATTGCAGGACATCACCCTTTTGCATTCCCATTTCGTAGAAGTTGAGCGGTGGGCGGTGAATCTGAGCCTTTGCCGATGCAGCCTTATCGTCATCAGTCAAGTCGCTTTCTATTTCGTCGCTCACTTCTTCCGTCACGTCGGTATGGTGGAATAGTTCAAGGATGGCCTTAGCCTGTTCCACCTGTATGCGGAAGAACTCACGGTTGGCATTGATGCGCTGCGGTGCAAATGCCGTGTGCAGGGCTTTCTCAATCTTGGCGCAGTCACCTTTCTTCACCTTGCAAGCAAACTGGCATTCAAAGGGCACAGGAACGCCCGTAGTATAGAGTTCCTTCATCCTTTTGTCTATATCTTCCTGTGTAGTCATGCCAATCTTTACAAGGCCAGGCATTACAGGATTGGTTAAAAGATAAACTATTCCGTATTCCATTTTTATATTCTAATGTATTTCATTTCTTCCTGCAATTCTTCAACCTCGTAAAGATTCATTGGATTCAAGTTTCGACTTTCCGAACCACCCACATTCACGTATGAAATCTTTTTTGTATCCATGACTATTCGTTTCACTGATTGCAATGTAATATCATCCTCTCCTAAAACATAAATACACATTACAGCATCAGATATATCAAGATATTTGCAATCCTTACTAACATATCGATATTCATTTTCTACTTCCCAATGCGGATGCTTTTGAAAAAAAAGTTGCATTCTATTATTTATGACAAATTCTTGCTCGGCATTTTCTTTTTCTGCATCGACTCCACAAACATGTATTGGAGCAAGAATATTATTATAATCTACTTTTTCTTCGTATACTGTTGCTCCATTTGGAAATGGAATGACTTTCGTACTTTCCAATTCTATACAAACACCACTTCTTTGATAATCTCTCGCATAATGTCCCCACATCGAAGGAGAAGCATAGCCTTTAATATCTTCATAATCCAAACAAAAACTTAATTGATGATATCGCTCAACTTCTTCGAAAACTTTTGTCGAGAATTGCCTCAATACTCCTAGTGGATACCTTTTACCATTATACTCCAGGCTCATTTGTGTATATTTATAGGTTTTCTCCCTTTCATAAACATCATTACAATTTGTCCATTCTGAAAACATTAGCTTTTGTTGAATCCAGATTGAACAAAAATTGGTGAATGTAGTATAGTGATATAACTTCATTTTTTCTGTTAAAATAATAATGCTATGATATTCTCACTTTAGAAACTAAAAATCTCATCTATCCCCTGCATAATGCGCTCCGTCTGCTGGAGCACGTAGATGATGCGGGCATAGTGCTTCACGTCTTCGAAACTGAGGGTAAGACCCTTGCGGTCTTTGAGCCATTTCTGAGCAGGTTGATAGCCGCCAATGAAGAAGTTCCAAGCCGATTCTGGCACACCTTCAAAATATTGGTCTGCGTTGATATAGACGCAATTGTCCTGCCAACGATAGCAGTCGACCTGCAAGGAGCCTGCAACGGGGAAGGTGACACCTGTCTTTGAGGGCAGGTCTTCCATCAGATGCAGTTGTCGCAGTTCTTCTCCCAACTCCGCCAAATCACGGAATTTCTCCCAGTCTGTAGGATATGGTATGCGTGGGAAATCTATCTTCAGGAATTCCTTGTAGCGTTCGCGATAGCTGGGGCTATGCAGCACTGCATAGATGTAATCAAAGAGGGTTTGGGGATAGAGCACGCCATTATAGTCGCTTATTGGGTCTACCAAAACGTTGTCATCATAGCAAGGAAGGTAGTTCAAGCCTTTGGCTATCTTGTCATACAATTCCTTGTTGAAATTGACAATGCGCTCTTCTTGGCCCAGATTCTCTTTATAGACGTAGAGAGGGAAAAATCTGCAATTATCGAATGAGGATATGCCATCTTTGTCAACCAAGGTATTTGCAACAAAATAGTTGTTTGACATATCTCTACGAGTATTTCTGACAGCAAGTAAAGCAATGTTGTCTTTAAGAAGATGAGCTGCCTCAGGCATTCTTGGGCGAGCCATAAATCCACTTGATTTACCAGTGTAATATGTCCATCTTAAATCAAAAGGCCTATAGAGGACTTGCGCAAATTGGCCCACTTTCATTTCCACGTCTTGTTTTGCCCAAAGAACTTTCCACGCAACTCCATCATCACCTATAGATAGCTTCTCCCTACATTCTTCAACATTACAATTCTTTAAAGTGCTTATTACTTGCTCTATTTTTTGCTTTGAGAATTGATATACAAAATCATCCCTCTTAGTCTGAATTCCAGAATTGCAAGCAATCATCAGTTCATCAACCTTAAATCCATTCTCATATTCGTCTTGTACTGAGAAATCCTTTGGTACAAAGAAATAGTATGGTTCTGTTGGTGTTAGTTCTGTCCATTGAATAGAAGATATTGTTGCTTCATTTAGACAGGAATATTTATATTCACGTGTACCATATATGTTTTGATGGAATACCTTAGCAAGTTCGCTTTTTTCTTTACAGCCTGTTTTGACAAAGATATTAATGCTCACTCCCTGCATAATGTCAAAGACATTTTCGTCTTTGCTTCCATCAGGAGCTACCTCTTGTTTACGACTATTCCCATGAAGGTCAAGAATGAAAATCTCATCGAATACTTGCATCAAGGTCAGTCTCATCTGGCGATGTGTGATACCGTCAATGAAACTATTGTTGCTGATATAGGCTAGGATACCTGAACCATTTTTCTCTACGTAGTGCTGCCCCAAACGAATAAACTTAATATAATCATCATCAATATTTATTTTTCGTTCGTTCAGATTCTTTTTGTAGGCATCAAGCAACCCCATTATCCACTTTCCGTTATTTTGGCTGCTGATACTATATGGCGGATTGCCAATCATAACCATCACAGGACAATCACGCTTAATGACATTTGCTTCTGCGGCCTCACGGCTGAGCCATTGGGCAAAGAGCGTGCGCGGCTCGTTGTTGCTCTCTTCGAGGGAGTTGGTCAGATAGACATGCAAGCGTTTTTCTGAATTGTGTTGATAACCAGTCTCGCCAAGTAGCATATCAAGTTTCAAGTGAGCTACGGCATACGAGGCCATCAATATCTCGAAGCCATTCAGACGAGGCAACAGGTGTTGTTCCACATACTGCTGCCAAATGCCTTGCTGATCACGATAGCGGTCATATATCTGATTGACCACCTCTGCCAAGAATGTGCCTGTACCAGTAGCAGGATCAAGAATCTGTACGCGATGGAAACGTTTCATGGCATGCTTCATGCCGTCTTTGGTTCGTCCGTCATAACTCTGTTCAACGGCAACATCCTTTTCAATCATGGAATAGTCGGCAAGACCTTCTGGCAGATTGAACTCCTTTTGCAGAATCTCGTCAACAGCCCTTACAATGAACCCTACAACAGGCTGCGGCGTGTACCAGACACCCTTCGACTTGCGTAGTTTGGGGTTATATTCAGACAGAAAATCCTCGTAGAAGTGAATCATTGGGTCGTGGTGGCGCTTGTCCTCACCATAGGCTTTCATGATTTTCTGCAAGTCAGAAGCCAAGAACACCGTCACCAAATCATCTACAACCCATGCAATACGCTCATCAAGGTCATTACCAGCCAGATTATTGAATATCTGACGCAGGAAGGGGTTGGTCTTTGGAATCAACTTTGCAGCCTCCTCACGACTAAAATCCTCTGGTGTGTCATCATGCAAACGTGCAGCAAACATACCGTAAGCAATAGTCTGGGCATAGATGTCTGCAAAGTCTGAGGGCTTCAGTTCCTGAATCAGCACATCCTTGAAAGCGTTATACTGTCCTCGCAGATTGTCATTGGCATAACTCTCCGTATCGTCATTCATGGCCTGCTCAATGATATTTTCCAAAAGCCGAGCCTTACCTGCCATCAACTTGGCCAGACGCGAGGCCGACGTAATGCGTTGAATGGCATTGTTGCCAACATGCTCTATGAGATTCAGGAACTTCTCTTCATTCTCTTGGATGACCACAATCTTGTCACCTTTCACTTCTGCTATACGCACGCTATCCACGAACTCACCATGCTCGTAAAGGTGGAAGTCCAGATAGTCTGTGAAGATGATATAGTCGAGGGCCTGCTTATAGCGCGTAAACTGTTCCTTATGACCATGAGGATTACGCCCGTCAAGGTCGTTGTCGCCAATGTCTTTTGCCTCGATGTAGAACACAGGCATACCGTCCTTGCGACTAACTATATAGTCAGGTGCACCGCACTTCACTCGCTTTGGTTCGTTTACGATACGAAGTTTTGGCAACAGACTTTGCATTAATTGTTCCAACACGCCCCTGTAAGTGTGCTCAGTGGCATTGCCTGCACGATATTTCTGATTAACGGTGCTGATGTATTCTTTTAGGTCCATAATGATAGTTTCAAATTACATATAAACTTCAGGTTGTGGATAGTCAAGAGGAATGTATTGCCACTTGAACGGAAGTTCCATTGCATCCATTTCCTCGGCATGTTTATCCATTAATCCGTTTTCTACGCTATACAGATAAATATTCTTCAGATAGTGTATGAGGATGTTTAGGGGAGGCCATTCTTTACGAACTGTGGCATACCACTCAAACAAATCCATGTTGCCCTTCGACGAGTTGCACGTCTTACAAACCATAATGATGTTGTCCATATCGTTGGCTCCACCTTTGCTTCTTGGGAAAACATGGTCTTTTGTCAGTTTCGATGGCTCCATCTCCTTGCCGCAATACCAGCAATAGTTGTTCTCCTTAATCTTCGCCACGTTGAACTCCAGCAAATCATGGATATTCCAACGTCCTTCCTTATACGCCTTGAATGCCTTGGCGCGTATCATGTAGCATGACTTGTCGTATTTCGCTTTCCCCATGTTGAGTGCTGCACAAAGCATTTGCAAATTGGCATACGACCAGAACAAGTATTCTCCAAAGTTAGCAAACTTCGGAAAACGCTTTTCGCTTTTCTGTCTCTTCTGAATGTCTGTTGCCATTCTTGCACAATTTAACTTAGAACAGAATCCATGAATTTTTTATTATACAATTCTTCTACTCCGACATTGAGAAGCTTGGCTATCTTTGCAAGGGTTTCAATGTCTGGTTGTGAAGAGTTGGTACACCATTTGGAAACTGTAGATGGACTCACACCAAGTTCTTCAGATAGCCATTTACTGGTTCTCTTCTGTTCCACTAGCACTATTTTCAGGCGATTTACGTCTTGCATACATTTCAAATTTATAGTTTGGGTGTAAAGTTAGTGAAAAATCTTCAATCAAAATAATATTTGCTTGTTTTTTAGAGTTTATTAAGTCTATGGAAATGAAAGATGCGGCATTTATCCGCATCTTTCAAGTATGTTTCGGACTTCATTACCACCCAAGCCCATTCTTCTTGGTTCCATCCCAATTGGTCAGTTCATCTGAGCACAGGGGACTGGTACTTGTCTCAGTATTCCTGACGACAAGTTAGGCAAGAACTGCCAGATTCTCTATATTGAGAACGGCACTCACAACGATGCCATCGACACATGGAACGCCTCTGAGCGTAACCAGCTCTTCCAGTGGCTCAAAGGCCTGGGCTTTGATTTGTAAAACAAACTAACAAGACGTACAAGAAAAGAAGGAGGACACCCGCTGTGGATGTCCTCCTTCTTTTTGCTTTCACCTTACTGTCACTTGGCTGCTGTTCCCAGATAGGTGTTCAGTGCACTGATGATGGCCTGCTTCGAGACCTCGGTGTAGGACTCACCGTCTAAGAAGCTGTGGTTGTGCGTGGCGATAGGGTCGATAATCATTTTCGTCATAGGGTTCTGCTGGATGGCCGCATCGTCCGGACGTGCACCCGTCCACGGGTCGTTCTTGGCATAGACGAAGATGATGGGCTGCGTATTCTCCGTATATACCCACTGGCGGAAGCTGCGCATCAGCTTGCCCTTGTCCTGCGGATAGAGCGACTGGTACTTGTACTGCGGGCATAAGATGAAATTGACACTCTGTATCTGCTGGGCAGTCAGGTAAGTGCCGTCGGCCAACGAATAGTCCAAGTCGGCATAGCCCAGCTCCTTGAAGGCATGAATCTCGTAGGGCATCGCCGACTCCTTGCGCAGCTCTTTGAGATATTCCCATAAGCGCTCATTGCTGGTATTGCCGCTCCTTGTGATTGCCTGTTTTTTCTTATCCTTAAACAAGTTGAATATGGATTCAGCGAGCTCTGTGGTGCTCAAGCTGATGAAGTTGGTCAAGTCTTCCAGCTCATCCTCGTCGGTGGCAGCCTTCACAGGGTCAGGCACCAGCGTGGCCCAGTCGGAGAACGGCACATACGAGAAGAAATTGAAGAACCTGTCAGAAATATAATTGTAGACCAGCGCCGTGAGGTCCTTGGTCAGGTTGCCCGTGCTGTTGTCGCTGTAGTTGTTATACTGTTCAAGTATCTTCCTGTAGCTTTCTGTATCGACAATACCGACGGTCTGGATACAGGCATTGCGCACCACCTGATTGGTGCAGATTGCGTTGTATAGCTGCTTGATGCGCATGGCGGCTACGGCCTCGTCCGAACCTTCCGGATAACCAGAACCGCACACCTGAGTCAGGTATGTGCCGGGACTGGAGTCCATGCAGCTGAAGACACCGTTCTCTGTGGTGCCGGGCATGAAGGGAGCGCAGAAGGGCACAAAGACGTCAATGTCTTTCCAGCCGTTCAAGTCGCTATAGTAGGCATAGAGGGCACTGGTGATACCGTCCTTGCTGGTGCCGGTGCTGACCCACTTGCCAGTCTTGAAGAAATGCTGCTTGAGCGCCTGCACAATGTTGTGCAGGTCGTACGACTGCTGTTCAGCGTCCAAGAAGGTGTAGTCCAGGTCGCCCATGGCTCCGGGCAGTGAATGTCCAAAGTAGCGGTGCTCCACCTTGACCATGTTGGCTTTGAGGTGCTCACGCAGGTCGACATCGAAAAACTTATCGGCCGTGGAGGGCATGTCATAGCCGTGGGTGTAGAGCACGACATCTTGGTCGTAGTCCACGAACTTCATGGATACTTGCTGCTTGTAGGTGCCGTTCTCGGGGTGATGATGGTCGATGGGCTGTTCAAAGTAGAAGAAATAGATGCTGTCCTTTTCGTCGTCGGTGTATTGCAGCTCTGCGTCAGTGATGCCCTCAATGGCGCTAAGGGCCTGGATAACCTCGTTGCTATCGTCCGTTGACTGCTCTTTTACGGGCGTAATGTCCGTCATGCTGTCGTCCTTCGCACAGCCGGTGAGCAGCAGTGCCGTCATGGCCACTGCTCCCAGCAGGTGTTGTATCTTGATGTGTTTCATAACTGTCGTTTCTTTTATCTGTGTGTTCGGTGTTATATACTACTTGCCCGTGCGGATGAATTCCAGGGCACGGTCAAACTGGCTGTCATTGCCCGTGGCCTTAAACTGCTCCTCGTTGAAATCGACCTCGATGTCGGGGGTCACGCCAATGCCGTCGAGGGGCTTCTTGTCGATGTCGAAGATACACTCGGTGGGCAGATAGACGTAGACGGGAGTCACGCCGCTCACACCGATGTGGCCGGCGTAGTAGTCAGAGAAATTGCTGTTGTCGTTCAGGGCGCACAGTCCGCCAAAGGTGCGCTTGCCGATGAGTGTGGCGTTCTTGGTCACCTTGGCGCTGAGCGATGTCATCTCGGCCATGCTCACCGAGAAGCCGTTGGCCATGACGACGATGGGCTTGTCGTCAATGATTTCGTGCTCGTTCTCCATGGTGAAGCTCATCTTGGGCATCAGCGGCGTATAGTCGTAGCGGCCTACGCCACGCTTGTAGCGCGCCCAGCCATACTGCAGGTCGCCGGCGGGCATAAGTGCGCCAAAGACGAAGCGCGCATCGTTAATCATGCCGCCGGGATTGCTGCGCACGTCAATGATGACACCGTTGAGCTGTCCGCTCTTGTGCAGCTTCTGAATGCTGTCAAACCAGGCGTTCCATATAACCTGCACATGGTCGCGTATCTCTTTCTCGCGGGCTGTGGCATTGGGGAACTCCTCGTTGAAATACGCGTCTATCAGATAGAGCGACAGACCGAACATGCTGAAGTTCAGATAGGCAATGTTGTCGGTGGTCAGCGCATACTGGATACGTATGCCATAGTCGACGAACGCGGGATTGACGGGCTCCAGGAAGGGCACGTTCAGGTAGGCATACTGCGTAACGATGGTGTTGTACTCGTTAACCATGGCCTTAGTGATGTCCTTTTTAAACAACGTCTCTAATGCGTCTACCAGGCCGCTGAGGCCCACCATTTCCTTGAGCTCTCCGTCGGTGAGCCCGGACTGGTTCTGCAGCTCTTTCAGGCGCGTGCGGGCCCAGTCCAGACCGAAGCCCTTTTCCAGCGCAACACGTCTGAGCAGGCCTACAGCCGTGCAGTCGTACGTCTGATAGTGTCTCAGCTGATTGTTCATGTAATAGGCTCTAAGGTCGGGCGAGAAGCCTGGGGCCACCTTATAGTCGTCGCGCTCCTCAAAACGCTTAGAGCCCGGCGACACGCGGACATTATTCTTGGTCTGATGATTCGTAAACGTGACGCTCATGTGACCGTCGTGCAGCGGGGCCACCATCTCGGTCATCAGTGCCTCCAGCACAGAGTCGCTAACCTCGGTGCCGGGCTCGTCAAGGGCCTCAAACTTCGGCAGGTACTTCTCGTACACCTCGTCCCAGTCCAGTCCGCACTCTTTCTCATAGTCCCACAGCGTGTAGTTCTGGTTCATGGCCTTCCAGAACACACGGAACTTGCCGGCATAGCTTTTCTCTGCCTCTGCCCACGACTGGTTGTCGGTAAAAGCATAGGCCACCATGGGGTCGGCATCCTCATGGCACGATGTAGCCACGAGTGTCAGGAGCAGGGCTCCCAAAATCATTATCTTGTTCTTCTTCATTGTCTTTTGTCTATTATCCGTTATCGATTATCGTTGCGTCAAGACCGCTTAGAAACAGTACCAGAAACCGGCCTGCAGGGCCAGCGTGGAGTTGTAGCGGGGGTCTTTCACGTGCATATAGTCTTTCTGCTGGCTCACGCAACTGTAGTAGTAGCGCAGCTCGACCTGAGCAGCCCAGTGCTTGGCGAAACGGTACTCAAGACCGAGACCGCCCAGAAAGCCGAAGTCGAGGCGCTGGTCGCGCTCGCTGTTGAAACTGATGTCCTCGCTGAACTCATAGACCCTGTCGGTAAACGTGTTGGTCTCAAAGCCCTCGCGGCCGCTGGTGAGCCAGTAGCCGCCATAGATGCCGGCGTTGCAGAAGCCGCGCAACTTTTGTCCGCCGAAGCTGAACGAAGCCATTACGGGCAGCTGCAAGTAGTTGTTGACATACTTGTAGTCCATCAGCTGGTTCACCTGCCGATGGTGGCGGTAATTCTTCTGCGTCCAGTCGAGCTCGGCGCGAATACCTAACCAGTCGTTGACGTCATACTGTCCCATGACGCCGAGGGTAACACCCCAGCGGTCGTCGTACACATAGTCCGTCTGATAGTGTTTGTCGATGATGAAGTGATTGTAGTCTGCACCACCGTTGACACCCACACGCCACTGGGCAAAGCCCAGCGAAGGCAGCATGAGCGCCAGAATTGTGAATAACTTTTTCATCTTGTGTAGCTAATGTTATCTGTTAATGATTTCTTTTCGGGCGGCAAAAATACAAAAAAATTTGCTACGATGCAAGAGTTTTCCCTAAAATCCGCAACAAATAGTGATGTAGACTACATTTTGCAGTTTGCCTCTCCATCTGACGATTGCCTTGCCACTGCAGACGTGATTATGTATGGTTAGCGCCCACCTTCCCCTTACCCCGTCAGGCATTACAGGGGCCATATAACGCTCAGATTTTATTTGTACCTTTGCCATGTCATTGATGATTTTGCTTGTCTTGAATTGCAGCACTAAGGTAAGTGAAAAATCTGACATGACAAAATCCTGGGCCGCTCGGCTTTGCCGCTTCGCGCGTCGAAGAACTTTTTGTTGCTCAGGAACTTATAAAAGCTATTAAACTAAAGTGCTGCGGAATCTAGGAGAACTAAAGATATGAAACCGCTTATCGTCGTCTATTCCTTGTTAATGATGCTGTTCTGCTGCTCGTGCGGTTCAGACCATCCTGCCAGAAGGGTTACGGAAGAAAATGCTTACGAGGGAGTCAGCAACTATTGCCATCAGACGTATGATTGGAGTATTGCCCAAGAGAATCCCTCCATCATGTATGTGAAGATGGGGGTGGAATCGGATTCTACGTACGAAGTGGTGTTCCGCAGTTATACGGGGGCAACGGTTCATTTTTATGTTGACAAGCATACTGGTGTTACAAGGATGGTGGAGAAAGTACCGCTACTTGATATTGAAAACGAGACAGGCAGAATCAATTTGTTTGATTACCTGAAGAAGGAATAGCACTCTTGTCGCTGAGTTCTGGGCCTTCAGATGATCAGAAGAACCCCCATGATCTCTAATTGCATTACCTTTTTATTATTATATAATTTCTCTTTCCTATTTGGGACTTTCGTTTTGCAAAGATAATAAATCTAGTTAGTCACTGTGACGGCACAGACGCCCTTTACGCCACTGCCATTATTGGCCGTAGCACTAATGACTGCAGTTCCAACGGCAACAGCAGTCACTTTGCCGTTAGCATCAACAGTGGCAATAGCCGTATCGTCACTCGACCATGTATAAGCCAGATCTGTAGCGTTAGTAGGGCTTATGGTAGCTTTCAGCGTTTCCGTCTGGCCAACAATGAGACTTAGAGTTGACTTATTCAACTTAATACTTAACAGTGTTACATCATCGTCATTTGAACATGACATGAACACACTTGTACCACAAACAAGAATGGCAGCCATCGCCCAACAAATCAGTTTCTTCATCGTCGTTTTGTATTTAACGCGTACAAAGATACAAAAAAAATGCGAATCAAAGAAAAAAGCGAGACTAATTGTTTGGTTAATTCGGAGAAATGTAGTAATTTTGCAACATTCTATTCATTAACTTATTGCGATTATGGCAAGAATTAACAATCATCTGGTGATTATGGCTGGCGGCGTAGGAAGCCGTTTCTGGCCAATGAGTACGGCTGAGAAGCCCAAACAGTTTATTGACGTCATGGGCATCGGCAAATCGCTGTTGCAACTGACAGTAGAGCGTTTCTCAGGATTAGTGAACCCAGAGAATGTTTGGGTCGTAACGAACAAAAACTATGCTGATACGGTGGCCGAACAATTGCCCGACATGCCGAAAGACCACATATTGTGTGAGCCATGCCGTAGAAACACTGCCCCCTGCATTGCTTACGTTTCGTGGCGCATCAAGAAGAAAGACCCCAAGGCAAATATTGTGGTGAGTCCCTCAGACCATATTGTGATGGACGTGCAGGAATTCCGCCGTGTGGTGGAGAACTGCCTGATATTTACCAGCGAGAGCGATGCTATCGTTACGTTGGGCATGAAACCCAATCGTCCAGAGACGGGCTATGGCTACATTGAGGCCAACCTCTCGGCACAGTCGCTGAGAAATAAGGAGATATTCCGCGTTGACTCCTTCCGCGAGAAGCCTGACCTAGCCACTGCAGTGCAGTACATCAAGAAAAACAACTACTTCTGGAATGCAGGAATCTTTATCTGGAATGTTAGCACTATTGTCAACGCTTTCCGCGTATATCAGCCTGCGATGGCCAAGATCTTCGAGGGCATGATGTCCGTTTACGGCACGGACGAGGAACAGGCCGTGATAGACGAACGTTTCCCTGAATGCGAAAACATTTCAGTGGACTATGCCATCATGGAGAAGGCCGAAGAGATTTTCGTTTGTCCTGCCGACTTTGGATGGAGCGACCTTGGTACATGGGGATCGCTGCACCTACAGTCGAAGAAAGACCTGTACGGCAATGCCTGCATTGGACCAGACATCACCTTGTTTGAGAGCCACAACAACATTGTTCATACCACACAGGAGAAGAAGGTCGTTATTCAAGGACTAGACGGCTACATCGTGGCGGAGAATAACGACACCTTATTAATATGTAAGTTATCAGAAGAACAACGCATCAAGCAATTTAGCGGACAAGACAAGTAAACACTACGAATTAAACGATTATATGGCAGAAAGAAATATTGCACTGATTACAGGTATTACAGGTCAGGATGGAAGCTATCTGGCCGAGTTTTTGATTGAGAAAGGCTATGAGGTCCACGGACTGCTGCGCCGTTCGTCATCATTCAATACGGGTCGTATAGAGCACTTGTATCTGGACGAGTGGGTACGCGACATGAAGAAAGCACGTCTGGTGAATCTGCACTGGGCCGACATGACCGACTCATCGTCACTCATCCGCGTCATTGGTGAGGTAAAGCCCACAGAGATTTATAATCTGGCTGCACAGAGCCACGTCAAGGTATCGTTCGATGTGCCAGAATACACAGCCGACGTGGATGCTGATGGTGTACTGCGCCTGTTAGAGGCTGTACGCATCTGCGGACTAGACAAGACATGCCGCATCTATCAGGCCTCGACATCTGAGTTGTATGGTAAGGTGCAAGAGGTGCCTCAGTCGGAAACGACTCCATTCTACCCTCGTTCCCCGTACGCTGTAGCCAAACTCTACGGCTTCTGGATTATGAAGAACTACCGCGAATCGTACGGTATGTTTTGCTGCAACGGTATTCTGTTTAACCATGAAAGTGAGCGCCGAGGCGAGAACTTCGTGACACGAAAGATTACGCTGGCTGCCGCTCGTATTGCTCAAGGTTATCAGGACAAGCTTTATCTAGGTAACCTCAACTCGCTACGTGACTGGGGTTATGCCAAGGACTATATTGAGTGTATGTGGCTCATCCTGCAACAACCCGAGCCCGACGACTTTGTGATTGCTACAGGCGAATATCATACCGTACGTGAGTTTACAACACTTGCCTTTAAGGAGGTAGGTATTGAACTGGAATGGCGTGGTGATGGTGTTGACGAGAAGGGTTACGATAAAGCAACAGGTAAGGCACTGGTTGAGGTTGATCCGAAATACTTCCGTCCTGCAGAAGTTGATCAACTCTTGGGTAATCCCGCAAAGGCCAAGGCTAAACTGGGCTGGAATCCACAGAAGACATCGTTCGAGGATTTGGTGAAAATTATGGTGAAGCACGACATGAAGTTCGTAAAGAAGCTGTTCCTAAAAGCACAAATGGACAAAGAAGATGCTGAGTAAGGATAGTAAAATATATGTAGCGGGACATCACGGACTTGTGGGTTCCGCTATTTGGAATAACCTGCTACAAAGGGGCTATACGAACTTGGTAGGTCGCACCCATAAGGAGCTGGACCTAACGGATCAGATAGCTGTAAAGCAGTTTTTCGACGAAGAACAACCAGATGCAGTAGTATTAGCTGCTGCCTTCGTAGGTGGCATCATGGCCAACTCGCTGTATCGCGCTGACTTTATCATGATGAACATGAAGATTCAGTGTAACGTCATCAGTGAAGCCTATGCCCACGGAGTGAAGAAGTTGCTGTTCCTCGGCTCTACGTGCATCTACCCGAAGAATGCGCCCCAACCAATGAAAGAGGATTGCCTCTTGACATCGCCTTTGGAGTATACTAACGAGGAATATGCCATCGCTAAAATTGCAGGACTGAAGATGTGCGAGTCATACAATCTTCAGTACGGTACGAACTATATTGCCGTGATGCCAACGAATCTTTATGGTCCCAACGACAACTTCCATCTGGAAAATTCGCATGTGATGCCAGCCATGATGCGTAAGGTGTATCTTGCAAAACTGATTCATGACGGCGATTGGGAAGCCATCCGCCGTGACCTGAATATCCGTCCAGTAGAGGGTATTGACGGCTCAGCATCCTGTGATAACATTACAACGATATTACGCAAGTACGGTATATCGGACAATAAAGTAACGCTGTGGGGTACAGGTACGCCATTACGCGAATTTCTATGGAGCGAGGATATGGCAGACGCCTCTGTACATGTGCTGCTGAATGTTGACTTCAAGGATGTCATTGGTATCGAGAAATATTCTTCTGTTCACTATGGCGCAAGTACCGATGGTGCTGTAGACCGTAACCACTCGGCTGGGCGTGGTGGTGCCATCCCGTCATTGGGTGAAATCCGCAACTGCCACATCAATGTCGGTACGGGCAAGGAACTGACCATTCGCGAACTGTCAGAACTCGTCGTCAAGGCTGTTGGTTTTGAAGGTGCAGTGGAATTTGACACGACGAAACCTGACGGCACCATGCGCAAACTCATCGACGTCACAAAACTGCACTCACTCGGTTGGACGCACAAAGTGGAAATCGAGGATGGTGTCCGGAAATTGTTTGAGTGGTATAGAAGCAGCCTAAAATAATAAAACGGAGCCGTGAAGAAGCGGCTCCGTTTATTGTATTATACATTCGGCAAGTGGAACTGGTAATTCTGGTCGAAAAGTTCACGAACAGTATTGATTTCCAAGAACTTAGTTCCGCCACCCACACCAACATTACCACTAAGGTAGGCAATCTTGTCGGAAAGGTCGACATAGCCTTTTTGACGTAACATTCGGACAGCAGCAAGGAAAAGCTGCTGAGGTGCAATGTGCTCTTTCTGATAAACAGGAATGACACCATACGAGAGGTTGAGCAAGCGCTGTAACTTGTCATTGTAGCAGATGGCCAGCACTGGATGGGGGCCACGGAAAGCTGCCAAATGGCGAGCGGTGTCACCTGTATTCGAGTCGGTTATAATACCCTTAACACCTAGTTTCTCTGTGGCCTCAATGGCCGAATGGGCCATAAACTCACGGATGTCGCAGTTGGGAGAGAGTGGCACTTCAATATCGTTCTCACGCATCTTGTCGCGTTCGGCCTGCTCGGCAATGGCCGACATCGTCTGCACGGCCTCAATGGGATACTTGCCACTGGCCGTTTCACCAGAGAGCATGAGGGCATCAGTACGATAGTAGATGGCATTGGCGATATCGGTAACCTCGGCACGTGTGGGGCGCGGATTCTGTATCATAGAGTGCAGCATCTGAGTGGCCACGATAACAGGTTTCTTTTTCTGCACACACTTGCGGATAATCTGGCGCTGAATACCAGGAATACGCTCGATTGGCACCTCAATACCTAAATCGCCACGGGCAATCATGATACCGTACGAGGCATCGATAATCTCGTCAATGTTGTCGACTCCCTCTTGATTCTCAATCTTCGAGATAATCTTGATGTCGCTGTCATAAGCATCAAGGATAGCTTGTACAGCACGTACGTCAGCAGCAGAACGCACAAAAGAGTGGGCAATGAAGTCGATATCCTGATTGATAGCCAACAATATATTTTTACGGTCTTTGTCCGTCAGCGGCGGTAGGGCGATGTGTACACCAGGTACGTTGACACTCTTGTGGGAACCGAGATAGCCATCGTTCTGCACTTGAGCAATAACAGCAGGACCATTGATGCCAATCACCAGCATGTCGAGAGCACCATCATCGAAGAGCACATGGTCGCCCTCGTGCACGTCTGCGGCAAAGTTCACATACGAGAGGTTGATGATGTCGTGAGTGGTATCCATTTCAGGTCGACCGAAAATCTTCACGACGTCGCCTTCTTTATACAAAATGGGAGCCTCGCAACCCGTGGTTCGCACCTCTGGACCTTTGGTATCAATAAGAATACCAATATGGCTGCTGACTTCGCGCACGTTCCTTATTATATTTATAAGTCCCTCCTCTGAGGCGTGAGCAGTGTTCATACGGACAATATTCATACCAGCATTATAGAGTTGGCGAAGAAACTCCACATCGCAACGACGATCGCTGATTGATGCTACAATTTTAGTCTGTTTCATACGTAAAAGTGCTTAAAATGGAGTGCAAAGATACTAAAAATAAACTTTTTAAGAAAAAAAAACTCAGAATATTTTCATATCCCACTGAAAATTAGTAACTTTGCAGTCCGAAATAAGAATTAATAATAAAAACAGCAATGACAAAAGCAGATATTATCAACAAAATCGCTGAAGATACTGGCCTTCCCAAGAAGGATGTTTCAGCATCAGTAGAGGCTTTCATGGAAGAAATTCGTATATGCATGGCCGAGAACAAGGAGAACGTTTACTTGCGCGGTTTTGGAACCTTCACAGTGAAGCATCGTGCCAAAAAGACTGCCCGCAACATCTCGAAGAACACGACGATGATGATTGATGCCCACGATATTCCTCACTTTAAGCCTGCCAAGAGCTTCGTAGAGAGAATGAAGTAAAACAACGAATGACAATTATCACACAAACATTTAAAATAGTTAAACATTATGCCAAACGGAAAAAAGAAGAAGGGCCACAAGATGGCTACTCACAAGCGCAAGAAGAGACTACGTAAGAATCGTCATAAGAGCAAGTAAGCTCTGACTGATTAAAAGTAGAAAAAAAGAAATGTATGAAAGGAGTGCAATCGGCAACAGAAACAAAGCCGAGGCGCTCCTTTTCTAATTAAGAGTAAAACAGTTAAGGATTAATGACAAGTGAAGTAATCATCGATGTTCAGCCTAAAGAGATATCAATAGCCTTACTCGAAGACAAGAATCTGGTGGAATACCAGAACGAAAAGCGCGAAGAGGCCAGCTACTCTGTGGGCAACATCTATCTAGGAAGAGTGCGTAAACTCATGCCTGGACTGAATGCCTGCTTCGTAGAAGTAGGCTCTGAGCGCGATGCCTTCTTGCACTATCTTGACCTTGGCACTCAATTCAGCTCTTACGAAAAGTATCTGAAACAGGTACAAAGCGACAGAAAGAAGCTTTATCCCATATCAAAAGCCACCCGCCTACCCGATTTGCCGAAAGAAGGCAGTGTACAGACTACGCTGAAACAGGGGCAGGAAATACTGGTACAGGTGGTAAAGGAACCAATCAACACTAAAGGTCCACGCCTGAGCTGTGAACTCAGTTTTGCTGGACGCTATATGGTGCTTATGCCCTTCGGTGATAAAGTTTCAGTTTCCTCTAAAATCAAGAAAAGCGAGGAACGCACCCGACTAAAACAACTTGTGCAGAGCATACGTCCCAAGAACTTCGGTATCATTGTACGTACATCAGCCGAAGGTAAACGTGTGGCAGAGCTCGACGCAGAGATGAAGGTGCTCGTGAAACGCTGGGAAGATACCATTACCAAAGCACAGAAGGCAACAAAGACGCCACAGTTGTGTTTTGAGGAGACCGGCAGAGCCGTTGCCCTGCTGCGCGACGTGTTCGACCCAACGTACGACGGCATCTACGTGAACGATGACGACATCTACAATCAGGTAAAGGACTATGTTGATCTGATAGCTCCAGAGAAGAAGGACATTGTGAAGAAATATAATGGTACAGTGCCCATCTTTGACAACTTTAACGTCACCAAACAGCTCAAGTCGAGTTTCGGAAAAACGGTGAACTACAAACGGGGAGCCTATCTTATCATCCAACAAACAGAAGCCATGCACGTGGTAGATGTGAACTCGGGTAACCGTACTCGTGCAGAAAACGGTCAAGAAGCCAATGCACTGGAAGTAAACCTTGGTGCAGCCGATGAGCTGGCACGCCAGCTGCGACTACGCGATATGGGCGGCATCATTGTGGTGGACTTCATTGATATGAATTTGGCTGAAGACCGACAAATGCTCTATGAACGCATGTGCAAGAACATGCAGAAAGACAGAGCTCGCCACAACATCCTGCCGCTGTCGAAGTTTGGACTGATGCAGATTACGCGTCAGCGCGTTCGTCCGGCTATGGATGTCAATGTAGAGGAAACTTGCCCCACATGCTTTGGCAAGGGTAAAATCAAATCGTCAATTCTGTTTACAGACCAATTAGAGAGCAAAATTGACCGCTTGGTCAACAAGATAGGCATCCGTAGATTCTTCCTACATGTTCACCCCTACGTGGCCGCCTATATCAATCAGGGGCTCTGGTCGCTTAAGCGCCAGTGGCAGATGAAATACGGCATGGGCATACGCATCGTACCCTCTCAGAAACTGGCGTTCCTACAGTACGAATTCTACGACAAGGACCAGCAGTTCATTGACATGCAAGAAGAACATGAAACCAATGACTAACTATGGTAGCATTGAAGACAGCATTCTGGATATGTGCATTCCTCGTTTTTTATACCTATCTTGGATATGGTATGCTACTATGGCTTTTGGTCAAACTGAAACACATCGTAAGAGGCAAGGCCGAGAGAATGGCTTTGCCTACTAACGATGCAGAACTACCAGTGGTGACTTTCATGGTTTGTGCCTACAATGAACAAGACATTGTAGACATGAAAATGAAGGACATATACCAACTGGATTATCCCAAAGACAAGTTGCACATTACGTGGGTAACTGATGGTTCTTCTGACGACACTAACAATCGTCTGAAGGCTTATCCTGACGTGGAAATCATCTTTACGCCAGAACGTAAAGGCAAAACGGCGGCTCTTAATCATGGTTTGTCTATGGTGAAGAGCGAGATAACCGTGATGACCGATGCGAACACGATGGTGAACAAGGGTGCTATTAAGGAAATAGTAAGATTAATGCAAGACCCCAAAGTTGCTTGTGTAGCTGGCGAGAAGCGTGTGATGGCGCGTCATGAAGGTCAAGCCGCCGCTGAAGGCGAAGGACTCTATTGGAAGTATGAGAGTGCCCTGAAACATATGGACAGCGAACTCTACAGCGCCATGGGGGCTGCGGGTGAGCTGAACGCCATCCGCACAGCCCTCTACGAGCCCATGCCCGAGAATGCTCTGCTCGACGATTTTGTCATGTCGATGGAGATGGTGGATAAAGGCTATAAGATAGCCTATACCCATGATGCCTACGCCATGGAATACGGCTCTGCCGACCTGCAGGAAGAATCGAAACGTAAACGGCGCATCGCCGCAGGCGGTCTACAAAGCAGTTGGTGGCTCAGAAGAATGATGAACCCCTTCCGCAAGCCAATTGTCGCTTTCCAGTTTGTCAGCCACCGTGTTCTACGATGGAGCATCACACCTTTTGCACTCATGGCACTCATTCCGCTCAATGTCGCATTAGTCATGATGAAAGCTGGCACCGTCTATACGGCCAGTTGGATACTACAAATCCTATTCTATTTATCAGCCTTTTGTGGCTATTTACTGGAGCAAAAAGGTCGCAGGAGCAAACTACTTTATGTACCCTATTACTTCCTGTTTATGAACATGAACGTCTTCGCAGGCATACCTTATTTGTATAGCCATCGTGAAAGAGGAACATGGGAAAAAGCAAAAAGAGGATAAAAAATACCTTAAAAATTTCCGTATGTAATTTTTTTGTAGTATCTTTGCAACGATTTATATACGGATAGCATAATGAGTCAAGAAGAACGTGAAGTCCTACTGCAGAAATTAGCAGAAGCCAACACAAAGAAGCACGCCATAGAAGTAGAGCTTGAAGAGGCGCGCAAGAAATTGGCCGAATATGAGACTATGGCACAAAAAGCAGAAAATGCCAGCAAGATGAAGTCTCTATTCTTGGCCAACATGAGTCATGAAATCCGCACACCTCTTAATGCTATTGAGGGGTTCTCACGTATTATGGCTGAGACGGACTCTCCAGAGGAACGCATGAAGTTCATGGAAATTATTGAAAGTAATAATGGACGTGTGCTGGCACTGATTAACGAGATTCTCGATTTGTCACGTGTTGAAGCCGGCGAGATTGCCATTAAGAAGCAAATGACAGACCTCAACGAGATGTGCAAGGGCATACAACTCATGTTTAAGTTCCGCTGTCCAGATACTGTTAATTTGACATGGTCGCAACCCAATATGAAGGTAACACTGAATACCGATCAGAACCGAATAACACAGGTATTCTCAAACCTCATTAGCAATGCATTAAAGCATACCTCTAAAGGAAGCATCACTTATGGATATCGTCTGATAAATGATGGGCAAGAAGTAGAATTCTTTGTGACGGATACGGGTTCAGGTATCGCACCTGAAGACATAGACCACATTTTCCAAACATATGTTTCGCGTGATGCAGAACAACAAAACGGTTATGGACTAGGACTGGCTCTCTGCAAAATTATTGTTGAGAAAATGCATGGACACATTACAGTGTCTTCGAAATTGGGCGAAGGTTCCACATTCCGTTTTACTCTCCCCTTCGAGGGCACTATTGGTGGATTACAAAAGGGCTCACGTACCACGACCAACTCACGTACAATCCGTGTAAGTACCAAAACCAACGTACAGAATGCGCCACTTATATTGGTAGCTGAAGACGAAGACTCCAACTACGAATTGGTTCGTATCGTTTTGGCCAAGCGCTATAGACTGCTACGAGCCCACAACGGTATAGAAGCGGTAACACTTTGTGAGGATGAACATCCAGACCTCATACTTATGGACATCCATATGCCAGATATGAACGGACTGGATGCTACACGCATCATCAAGGAGGTTAATCACGAAATCCCCATTGTGGCACTCTCGGCATATGCTTTTGACGAGAACATCCGAGAAGCAAGGGCAGCGGGATGCGATGAATTCTTAGCTAAGCCGTTCAAAGTTGAGGACCTTCTTGACACGGTAAGCAAATACGTAGAAAGTCACGAATAACCTTATTTCGAAATGGGAAGATTAGCAGTATTAAAATATGCCGCTGCAATGTTGCTGACAGTGCAGATTGTACTCACGATATTTACTTTTGTAGCACTCTATGGTGGTGATGTCAGTCCTATTGGACATTCGGCACGAGCTATGCTAGTTTATGTATTGCCAATACTAATTCTGGCCAATGCGGGTATGCTCATCTATTGGATTATACGTCGCAAATGGCTTATTTTGCTCATCCCCGTCATCACTATTGCATGCTGTATCCCATATATAGGTACAATATGGCAATTCCGTTCGCTCGACAAGAGTGCAGATGCACAACCTGGAATCAAAGTGGCTACATATAACGTTTGCATGTTCAACCGCGAGACTTCAGGTTTTATGGCTCAGGACATTCTAGCCGAAATGCGCCGACAGAATGTTGACATTCTCTGTATGCAGGAATATAACGAAGTAAGTGGTGAGAAAAAGAATTCAGATAGTTATAAAGAGTATTTCCCTTATATGGCTGTTGGCCGTGAAGATATGGTGATCTACAGCCGCTACCCTATTAAAGGTTCGAAGAAGCTTCTTTTTGATGATACCAACAACAGTGCCATGTGGGCTGATATTGATGTTAAAGGTGACAAAATCCGCATTTTTAACATTCACCTCCAGACCACAGGTATCAACCGCACAATATACAAGGCAGGAAAGCTACAGGCACAAGGTTTTGAAGTGGACAACAACCGATTCATGGAAGCCATCTTTGGCAACTACATGCTGGGTATGATGTTCCGTGCAGGACAAGCCAATATGGTAGCCAACGAGAAACGCTCGTCAGAAAAGCCTGTTATTTTGTGTGGTGACTTCAACGATGTTCCCTACTCATACGTATATAATACGGTACTAGGCAACATGGTCGATGGTTTTAAGGAATGTGGATCTGGATGGGCACAGACTTTCCGAGGCGGAAAGAAAGCAGTACGAATTGACTACATTTTCCACGACGAGGTATTGCAGGGATTGTCCTACTACAAGTCTGAGCTAACATACTCAGACCACTATCCTGTCTTTATGAAACTTACGTTTAACAAGAAAAAATAATCAAAGACGCTATCAGTTGATAGCGTCTTTGATTATTATAAAGTAGAAAATCTATAGAAGTGTAGCCAATTTGTCGACTATGTCGGAGGCAACATCCTGCTTCGGTTTCCGTTCATAATCCTGCCGACCATCACGAGAAATGATACTAATCTGATTCTCATCAGATTGGAAGCACGTCCCCTTGTTTTGTAATGAGTTCAAGACGATAAAGTCCAAATTCTTTTTTTCAAGTTTGCGTTGGGCATTAGCCTCTTCATTGTTGGTTTCCAAGGCAAATCCCACCAACACCTGATGTTCTGATTTCATGTGGCCCAGTTCTGCTGCGATATCATATGTGGGCTTTAGACGAATAACAAGGTCGTCCTTTCCACGTTTAATTTTCTGGTCAGTAGCATGCTCTGGCCGGAAGTCAGCAACGGCAGCACAAAGGATGGCGGCATCCTGCTGAGGAAACACCTGTGTAGCTGCCTGATACATATCCTCACAACTCTCCACATCAATACGACGGATATTCGGATGCGTTGTCTTCAATGCCACAGGACCTGCTATCAACGTTACCTCTGCCCCTCGGTCAGCACACTCTTCTGCTAACGCAAAACCCATCTTACCGCTACTATAGTTTCCGATGAAACGTACTGGGTCTATCTTCTCGTAAGTAGGTCCGGCAGTAATAAGAATACGCTTACCAGACATCTCGCATCTTTCCTTTTCCATCCTACTTAAAACATTATCGACAAAATCGACAATGCGCTCTGGTTCCTCCATACGTCCTTTACCTTCCAGACCAGAAGCAAGAAAGCCGCTAGCAGGTTCAATAATATGGTTACCAAAACTCTTCAGCCGCTCCATATTCTGCTGGGTGGTAGGATGCTGATACATGTCAAGATCCATTGCAGGGGCAATAAATACAGGCGCCTTCATTGAGAGATAGGTAGTTATAAGCATATTATCAGCTATACCATTGGCCATCTTACCCAACGTTGAAGCCGTACATGGAGCAATAAGCATAGCATCAGCCCATAAACCCAACGCCACGTGTGAATGCCACGTGCCGTCGCGCTGTGAGAAAAAGTCACTGATGACGGGCTTTTGCGTCAACGCAGACAGAGTGATAGGTGTGATAAACTCCTTACCTGCTGGTGTGATGACCACTTGCACTTCGGCACCAGCTTTTATCAGTTCACGAATAATCAGACAAGACTTATACGCAGCTATGCTGCCCGTTATACCCAAAACAATCTTTTTACCTTTCAACATAATTTTGCTGTGGCAAATATTTATTTATTCCTTACTTCTGTGCCTCACGTAAACGAATACGCGTCAACACCTGCTTAGTGTTATACGTGAAGTCGCCTGCCAGAATCCAACTGTAATAGCCCGGATCCATACGCAACACCTGTGCCACAGGCAGGCCCTTATGCTTTCCGAAGTTAAATACTTCCGTACGGACGCCATTCACATCGGCCCATATAATACGGCCAGCAAAGTCGACATTATCATTCTGTTTTGAGAATTCTGCCAACTTGTCCATATCGTTTTCTAGCACTTTTTCCTCATCTTCATTGGCACCTGGAGCGTATTTATCCAACTCACCCATCAACACGCGATAGGTGGCCTCGGTGTCCTGATCAGCACGATGAGCCTCAAAGTCATCTTCCATTTTTCTGCCACAATAGAACTTATAAGCTGCAGCCAGATTACGACGTTCCATCTTCTTAAAAATGGTGCATGCATCTATCAATCGGCATTTCGAAAAGTCGAAATCAATACCAGCACGCAGAAACTCCTCTGCTAGCATAGGTACATCGAAGAAGTTTGAGTTGAAACCTGCAATATCACTACCTTTAAATACCTCCTCCAGTTTCTTAGACAACTGCTTGAAGGTTGGTTTGCCTTTCAAGTCTTCATCAGAAAAGCCCGTCAATTGAGTAATAAACGGGTCTAAATGTTTCTCCGGATTAATCAGTTCGTTGCCACGTTCCTCACGACCGTCGGGGTACACCTTAATATATGATATCTGGATGACACGATCCTTTACCATGTCAAGTCCTGTGGTTTCCAAATCGAAAACCACCAAAGGCTTTGTCAAATTCAGTTTCACTTATTTACCTTTTTACTGTTTTACCTTTAATCGTTGATCAACATTGGCATCATCAACATAAGTACATCTTGATCTTCAGGTTGCTCTGAAGGCAATACCAGTCCAGCACGACTAGAGTCGGCCAATAGAATATTTACCTCCTGACAATCGAAATTACCCAGAATATCTATGAAAGCAGCTCCCTTGAAGCCAATGTTCATGGGCTGACCATTGTATGAACATGCGATGCGTTCCGTAGCCGTCTTCGAGAAATCGTAGTCCTCAGCATCCAACTGTAGCGTTCCACCTTCCACATGGAAACGAACCAGATTACTAGAATCGTTAGCAAAAGGTTGTACACGACGCAAGGCGGCCTGCAGTCCCAGACGGTCAACCGTAATTTGGTTAGGATTGTTCTGGGGAATCACGCTATTGTAGTTAGGATAGCGTCCCTCAATCAGGCGACAAATCAGTTCACCGTCTCCAAAATTAATCTGCGCATTGCGCTCATCAAAGCGAATAGTCACATCACCACCATCCTTGCCCAGCAGGTTCTTCAACAACGTAGCAGGTTTTTTGGGCAATATAAATGAAGAAGGTTGATCGCTATGAATAGTCAGGATTTTATTGCGCACCAGCTTATGGCCGTCGGTAGCAACTATGGCCAGACATTCTGGTGTCAAGTCAAAATAGATACCATTCATTACAGGACGCAACTCGTCTTGAGCTGTAGCAAACAGTGAGCGTGTAATATTCTCAGCCAATAATGCATTTGAAATCGTAATCTGAGAAGCATTCATGCCCACAGTCTGAGCGTTCGGAAATTCATCGGCATTCTCTACGGGCAATGAGAACAAGCCGTTCTGGTAGGATATCTTGGCCAAATTGGTTGTTTGGTCGACATCAAAAGTAAGGGGTTGCTCTGAGAAACCCTTAACGGCCTCTAGAAGGTCATGATTACCTACGCAGAAACGACCTTCGCCATCGCATTCGGCCAATTCCAACTGAGTGTTCATCACATTCTCGCTGTCAGATGCTGTCAGATGAAGAATGCCACCTTGAACATCGAAAACAAAGTCTGCCAAAATGGGCAGAGAATTTTTACTGTTAATGACTCTCGAAAGAGCATTGAGTTTGCTGCTTAGCGCAGTGCTTGATACGGTAAATTTCATGTATATTTCTCGTTTTTAGTTTGTCATTCAACGAAATTGAGTACAAAAATACAAAATAAACTGGTCAAATCAAAAAATATTTGAGGAAAAATGCGCTTTTTAGAACTATTTTTCGTAATTTCGCCGTCTGAAACGAAAAATCAATATAAATTAAGGTATAAAATTATGGATTTAACAGGAAAAGTAATTGCCATTCTTCCGGCAAGCAGTGGTGTTTCTCAGCGCACGGGTAATCCGTGGATGTCTCAGGATTATGTTATCGAAGTACCTGGTCAGTATCCCAAGAAATGCTTGTTCCGCATCTTCGGTGAAGACCGAATCAAGCAGTTCAACATCCAAATGGGCGAAGATATTACCGTCCAGTTCGATATTGATGCGCACGAATTTAATGGCCGTTGGTTTAACGACGTCCGTGCCTACAACATTCTGCGCGGAGCTGCCGTTCCTCCCACAGCCGCAGGTGCCCCCGTGGCCTCACCATTCCCTCCCCAGCAGGCTATGGGCAGTACTGATGCCGCTGCGCCGTTCCCTCCTGCTCAAGAGCCTGTAGGTGAAGGTTCTACCGATGACCTACCTTTCTAAGAAAGAGATAAAAGGAAAAAGTTAGAAGGAGTTTTAGAAGAGTATTATTAAATATAGGTATAAAGAAGAAAGATGAAAGCATTTGTATTTCCCGGACAGGGAGCACAGTTTGTTGGTATGGGCAAGGACCTGTACGACAATAACGCAACAGCCAAAGAGTTATTTGAGAAAGCTAATGAAATTTTAGGATATCGTATTACCGACATTATGTTCGAAGGTACCGATGAAGACCTAAAACAGACCAAGGTGACACAGCCTGCCGTATTTCTGCACAGCGTCATCAGCGCCATCTGCATGGGCGACAAGTTCCAGCCTGAGATGACTGCTGGTCACTCTCTGGGCGAGTTTTCTGCCCTCGTAGCTGCCGGCGCTTTGTCGTTCGAGGACGGCTTGAAACTGGTTTATGCACGTGCTATGGCCATGCAGAAGGCCTGCGAGGCTCAGCCCTCCACGATGGCCGCCATCATTGGTCTGCCCGACGAAAAGGTCGAGGAAGTCTGCACCGAGGTCTCGAAGCTAGGCAAGGGCGTCGTGGTTCCTGCCAACTACAACAACCCAGGCCAGTTGGTTATCTCTGGCAACATCGAGGCCGTCAACGAGGCTTGTGAGCAGCTGAAGGCCGCTGGAGCCAAGCGTGCCCTGCCTCTGAAGGTGGGTGGTGCCTTCCACTCTCCCCTCATGCAGCCCGCCAAGGATGAGCTACAGGCCGCCATTGAGCAGACAGAGTTCCAGACTCCCAAGTGCCCTGTTTATCAGAATGTGGACGCTAAGCCACACACCGATGCTACTGAAATCAAGCAGAACTTGATAGCACAGCTTACCTCGTCAGTACGCTGGACACAGATTGTACAGAATATGATAGCCGATGGAGCCACCGATTTCACGGAATGTGGTCCTGGTAAGGCTCTACAAGGCATGATTGCCAAAATTAACAAGGATATTCCAGCACATGGCATCGAATAGAAAAGTACTGATCTATCAGATCTTCACACGCCTTTACGGCAATCGCAACACTACACGCAAAAAAAACGGCACTATCGCTGAGAATGGCTGTGGCAAATTTAGCGACTTCAGTGCCACCATGCTTCATCAGCTGACCACCATGGGCGTTACTCATGTATGGTATACTGGCATCATCAGACATGCATCACAAACCATCTATACCGAATATGGTATACCACGCCAGCATCCAGCAGTGGTCAAGGGTCGTGCGGGTTCTCCCTACGCTATTACCGACTATTATGACGTAGATCCCGATTTGGCTGTCGACGTACCCCGCCGTATGGCCGAATTTGAAGAACTGGTAGTTCGTACTCACGCGGCTGGGCTGAAAGTCATCATTGATTTTGTGCCCAACCACGTGGCTCGCCAATATGATAGCATCTGCAAGCCATCAGGCGTCAAGAGCCTAGGCGAGACGGACAATCCCGAGCATGGTTTCGACCCGCAGAACAACTTCTATTATTGTCCGGGTCAGCGTTTCATGCCCACCTTTGACCTGTATCATGGCGAACCCGAACCCTATATTGAGGAACCTGCCAAGGCTACGGGTAATGACCACTTTGACAATGCCCCCTGCCAAAACGACTGGTATGAAACGGTAAAGCTAAACTATGGTGTCGACTACTATGCCGGACGCGTAGGTCTTTTCACTCCTATGCCTGATACCTGGCAGAAGATGACCGACATTCTACTCTTTTGGGCAGCCAAAGGTATTGACGGATTCCGTTGCGACATGGCAGAGATGGTACCTGCAGAGTTCTGGGCATACGCCACTCAAGCGGTTAAGCAGAAGTATCCTGACATCGTGTTTATTGGCGAGGTTTACAACCCTAGTGAATATCGCCATTATCTCTCATCAGGTTTCGACTGGCTCTACGACAAGGTCGGCATGTATGACACCATGCGAGCCGTCATCTGCGGTCACCAGTCGGCTCAGGCCATCAGCTGGGCTTGGCAGCAGACCGACGATATCCGAGATCACATGCTATACTTCCTCGAGAATCACGATGAACAGCGCATTGCCAGTGATTTCTTTGCCGGTGATGCACGCAAGGGCGTACCAGCTCTCGTTGCATCCGTACTCATGCAACAGAATCCCTTCATGCTTTATGCAGGCCAGGAATATGGCGAGCGAGGCATGGATTGTGAGGGTTTCTCAGGCAACGATGGTCGCACCACGATATTCGACTATTGGAGCATTGACACGCTCTGTCGTGCTGCAGAAAAGAGACTTACCGATGACGAGAAGGCACTTCTTCAAATCTATAAAAAGACTTTTCAAGTGGCCCGCAAGGAGAGCGCTATCTGCAATGGCGTCTTTTTCGACCTCATGTACGTCAACCAGCATCTTCACCGTCAATACGTGTTTTTGCGCCGTGCCGGCAACGACTTGCTCCTGGTAGCTGTCAACTTCGATGGCAATGAGGCTGACATCAGTGTCAACATCCCCGTTCATGCTTTCGACTATCTGCAGATGAAGGAGCGTAAGGGCGTCGCCACTGACATTTTGCACTCCAACGTGAAGATGACTATTCTGTTCAAGCCTGACAATGCTGTCCGCATGACTATCCCCGCCTATGGTGCACGCGTGTGGAAAATGAAGGCATAACATTTCCAACGTAAGAAGAAGGCTATAAGATGGACGAATATATTCTAAACGAGCATAATAAAGAGGAGTTTCCGCCGGCGCATACGGCGGAACACCTCTTAAATCAGACCATGATTCGTATCTTCGGTTGCGAAAGGTCGTATAATGCCCATGTTGAGCGCAAGAAGAGCAAGATGAGTTTCTATCTCGACCACAAGCCCACACGGCAAGAAGAAAAAGAGATAGAGCGCCAAATGCAGCAACTGATAGCCGATGACTTACCCGTCACCTTCGAGTTCGTTTCGCGTGATGAATTGCCTGAAGGAATCAGTGCAGACCGCCTGCCCCAGGATGCCTCTGACACCATCCGACTGGTCCGCATCGGCCACTACGACGTCTGCCCCTGCATAGGCCGCCACGTACGTTCAACCTCCCAAATAGGCCGTTTTGAAATGCTTGGAACCAATTGGGATGAACACGAGCACTCCTTCCGTGTCCGTTTCAAGATTGTGCAATAGCACATCAACTACGAAGAGTAATTGCCACTTATTGTTGACGAAGTCTTTATAACTCATACAATATTTGGCGACTTCTGCCTGTACCATCAAAGAAATGCAACTTAACTATTAAAACGAAGATGTCTCGAGAATCTTAAATAAATCCTAATTTATTTTGCTTTTCGCTCAGTTATTATTACTTTTGCAAGGATTTATGAACAGATACGCGATGACACGATATGGACTACAACGGATAGGGCTGTTAGCAGTGCTTATGCTACTGGTCCTAATGACAACAGTGGCACAGGAGCTACAGGTAAAAATCAACATTAACACGCAAGCGATAGGCACGACAGACAAAAGTGTGTTCGATAACCTACAGCAGACCTTGCAGCAATGGATGAACGACCGCCAATGGACAGACCTGCAATTCCAGCAGAACGAGCGTATCGTGGTAAACTTCAACCTGACAGTGACGAAGTATGACAAGGGCAACAACCGCATCTCGTGTACGGCCATGATTCAGGCCAACCGCCCTGTTTACAACTCGTCGTACACCACGACCTTATATAATAATAAGGATGCCGACTTCAACTTCGACTTTGCCCAGTTCGATCAGCTGAACTACAACGACGAGACGATTGACAACCAGCTGACGGCACTGATGGCCTACTATGCCTATCTGATTATTGGCCTCAATCTGGACACGTTCTCGCCGTTAGGCGGTACAGAGGTATTGCAGCGCTGCTTAATGCTTGTCAACAATGCACAAGACTTGGGTTTTACTGGTTGGAAGGCCTTCGAAAACTCGCGCAACCGCTTTGCCATCATCAATGACTACCTGGACGAAGGCATGAAATCCTTCCGTCAGTTACAATACGACTACTATCGCAAAGGTCTGGACGAAATGGCGCAAAATGCCGAGCGCGGACGCACTAACGTGACCGAGGCCCTACAGCTGTTAAAGCAAGCCCACGAGGATAAGCCTTTGAGTCTGCTTCCACAAATATGGACTGACTACAAGCGTGACGAGCTAGCCAACATCTATAAAGGCAAGGGCACACAAAAGGAGAAGGAACAGGTGTATGACCTGCTGTTTAACCTGAACGCGTCACAAAGTAATGCGTGGAATAAAATCAAGGAGTAGCTAAGTATTAAAGATGTTTGAAGACAAATGTTGAAGCAATTATATATTAAGAATTATGCGCTGATTGACCTCTTAGATATTGAGTTGTATCCAGGTTTCTCAGTCATTACCGGTGAAACGGGTGCAGGTAAGAGTATTATACTTGGGGCCATCGGATTGTTGTTAGGTCAGCGAGCCGACTCGAAATCGATAAAAGCGGGTGCAGAGAAATGCATCATCGAGGCACACTTCGACTTAACGAGATACAACATGGATGCTTTCTTTGAAGAGAACGAAATAGAGCAGGATGCCGAGGACACCATCATCCGACGCGAACTGACAGCAGCGGGCAAGAGTCGTGCTTTTATTAACGATACACCTGTGAGTCTCAGTATGTTAAAAGAATTTGGAGAACAATTAGTTGACGTACACTCACAGCATCAGAATCTGCTATTACAAAAGCAAGACTTCCAACTGAACGTGGTCGACATCATAGCCAACGAGCAGAAAGAGCTGACCGCCTATCAGCAGACCTACTCAGAACTACAAGCGGCCAAGCATCAACTACAAACGCTGAAGGACGACATAGAGCGTAACCGCCAAAATCAAGACTTCCTACAGTTCCAATATGAAGAACTGGAGAATGCCCACCTCATGGAGGGCGAACAGGAAGAACTGGAGCAACAGAGCGAAACCATGGAACACGCTGAGGATATCAAGACAGCGCTCTATGAGGCAGACAACGCCCTGTATGGTGAGCAGACGGGAGCTGTCAGTCAAGTACGCACGGCACAAAACGCCCTAAACAGTATTTCGCAAGTATTGCCCAAGGCAGGCAATCTGACCGAACGTTTGGAGAGTTGTCGCATAGAGCTGAAAGATATTGCCGACGAAGTGAGTACACTGTTGGAGAACACAGACTTCGATCCCTCCGAACTCGACCACGTTAACGACCGTCTAGACCACATCTATGAATTGGAGAAGAAATACCACACTGAGAATGTTAGTGAACTCATAACCCTGCGTGATGGGCTGAAACAAAAGTTGAACAATATTGAGAACAGCGACGAAGCTTTGGCCAAATTGGAAGCCAGTTGCCAGAAACTATGTGCTGACTGCCAGAAGCTAGCAGACGTTCTGACCAAACTACGCAAGAAGGCTGGTAAGGAGATAGAAGGACAGCTACTCCAGAGACTAGTACCTTTGGGTATGCCAAACGTACGCTTCGAGGTAAGTATTGCCAAACGTGAGTTGGGCAAGACTGGTCAGGACGAGGTCAGTTTCCTATTCTCAGCTAACACGTCTACCCCACTCCAATCCATCGCCCAAGTCGCTTCAGGCGGCGAGATAGCCCGTGTCATGCTGTCGCTAAAAGCCATGATCAGTGGTGCTGTCAAGTTGCCCACTATCATTTTCGATGAAATTGACACAGGTGTGAGTGGTAAGATAGCTGAGAAGATGGCCGACATCATGAAGGAAATGGGGCAGACTGAACGTCAGGTCATCTCGATAACCCACCTGCCCCAAATAGCGTCAAAAGGGAGCCATCACTATCGCGTGTCAAAAGAAGAAACGGCACAAGGAACGATTAGCCAGATGCAAGAACTGTCTCAGGACGAGCGCATCAACGAGATAGCCCAGATGCTGAGTGGTAGTAATGTAACTGACGCAGCCATACAAAACGCCAAAGAACTTTTAAAGATATAATCATAAAAACAATGAGATACCGACAAACAATAAAGGCGATAGCTTTATCATTCATCATTTATCAATTATCATTTAGCCCCACAAGGGCGCAAAACCCCTCGTGGGTCAAGAAAGCCTCACAAGCAGTATTTACCCTGAAGACATTCGATAAGGACAACCAGCTGATTGGCAGTACGAACGGATTCTTCGTCAACAGCAATGGCGATGCCATCAGCAGCTATGTGCCATTCAAGGGTGCCCAGCGTGCCGTCATCATCGATGCACAGGGTAAGGAGTGGCCAGTAGACTGTATCATTGGTGCCAACGACATGTACGATGTTGCCAAATTCAAGGTTGACATCAAGAAAGCCCAAGCGTTAACCATAGCCACAACCAAAGCCGAGCAAGGCGTCACAGTTTGGTTGATGCCTTATGCCGCCAAGAAACAGCCTGTGTGCAGGAAAGGAGTCGTGAATCAATCTGAAATATTCCAGACTGACTACGCATACTATACCCTCGACATGCAGCCTGACGAATTACAGACAGGCAGCCCTATCCTGAACGAGCAAGGCGAGGCAATCGGTATTCTACAACCCACAGCGGATGTGAAGGCCAAGCAGAGCTATGCTGTCAGCGCCCTCTTTGCCAGCACGATGCAGATGAGTGGACTTGGCATGAATTCAGCCGCCATGAAGGCTACAGGTATCAAGAAAGCATTACCCGATGACATTCAGCAGGCACAGGTCGCATTGTTCATGTGCGCATCGGCATTGGACTCATTGGAGTATATGAACTTTCTCGAACGATTCATTCAGAAATTCCCACAAAATCCCGATGGCTACATCTATCGTGCCCGTAACATGGCCTCATCGCTACGATTTGTCGAGGCAGACAAAGACATAGAACAAGCCATGAAGGTTGCCGACAAGAAGGACGACGTACACTACCAGTATGCCAACCTCATCTATCAGCATCACCTATTGCAGGCCAACAATCCTTATGAGCCTTGGACGATGGAGCGTGCCCTGCAAGAGTCGGAAGCAGCCTATAATGCTAATCCGATGCCCGTCTACAAGCAACAGCAGGCACAATTCCTCTATGCCATGCAGAAGTACGACGAGGCCTTTCAACTGTATCAGCAGTTGACGATGGGCGAAATGCGTAGTGCCGACATTTTCTATGCTGCCGCTCAATGCAAATTGGCACTAAACGACCAAGAAGGTGCCATCGCCCAATTGGATAGCGCTGTCAACATGTTCAACAAACCTTATCTGCGTGCTGCTGCACCATACCTGATGGCTCGTGGTCGTCTATTAGACCAGGTAGGCAAGTATCGACCTGCTGTCAGCGATTTCAACGAATACGAAAAGTTGATGCCTGGTCAGTTGACAGCTGATTTTTACTATCTGCGCGAACAGTCGGAATTTGCAGGACATCTGTACCAACAGGCCATCGATGACATTATAAAGGCAACGGATATGGCGCCACAAGAGCCTGTGTATCAAGCAGAAAAAGCAAATATAGAGTTGCGCGTAGGCAAGATTGACGATGCTATCATATCAGCACGTGAAGCTGTACGTCTGGCACCGAACCAAGCGGACGGACACCTGTTGCTTGGCATTGGACTTTGCGCTAAAGGACAGAAGCAAGAGGGACTCGCAAGCCTGCAGAAAGCAAAAGAACTGGGCCATGAACAAGCCCAGTCCTTGATAGATAAGTATTCGAAATAGGTTTAGAACGGTACACCACCAGGCTGCTCCGCGAAACCTTCACCAGCAAATGGCGACTCATCGGCTATCGGTTGAGCGCCATTTACTTTACTGCCCAATATCTCGCCACCATTATCATTCTGAGAACGCCGCAGACGACTATCTTCAGGATTCTCGAAGCGAGTAAATTCACCACGGAAGGTGAGTAGCACATCACCCGTAGCACCCTTACGATGCTTGGCAATAATAATCTGTGCCATACCACGCAGGTCGCGACCATTGTCGTCCTGATAGATATGATAATACTCTGGACGATGAACGAAGAGTACCATATCAGCATCCTGCTCAATGGCTCCTGACTCACGCAAGTCGCTCAACTGCGGACGTTTACCCTCCAGACCTTCACGGCTCTCGACACCACGATTCAACTGCGACAGCGCCAAGATGGGGATATCCAACTCCTTGGCCAATCCCTTCAGTGAACGTGAAATGACCGACACCTCCTCCTGACGTGAAGAGAAACGCATGCCGTTGGCATTCATCAGCTGCAGATAGTCAATCATGATAATCTTCACACCATGTTCACGAACCAGTCGACGGGCCTTGGTACGCAGTTCAAAGACAGACAGACCAGGGGTGTCGTCAACGTAGAGCGGTGCACCAAGCAGGTTGTTGACACGCTTGTCCAGACGGTCCCACTCATCGGGTTGCAACTGTCCATTCAGAATCTTCGAGCCTTGAATCTCGCAGGCATTCGATATCAGACGGTTCACCAACTGCACGTTCGACATTTCCAGAGAGAAAAACGCCATCGGGACTTGATAATCAGCTGCAATGTTCTTGGCCATAGAAAGGGCAAACGATGTCTTACCCATAGCTGGACGACCTGCAATAATCACGAGGTCGGATGGTTGCCAGCCCGACGTAATATCATCAAGTTTATGATAGCCCGTAGGCACACCCGTCAAGCCGTCCTTGTTGGCAGCGGCTTTCTGGATGACATCAATGGCATTCTTTATGACTGGATCTATCTGGGTGTAGTCCTTCTTCATATTGCGCTGCCCAAGCTCGAACAGCGAGCCCTCCGCCTCCTGCATCAGGTCGTCGACATCAATGGTTTCGTCGAAGGCTTTAGTCTCGATGTTACCAGCAAAAGAGATGAGCTGGCGGGCCAGCGACTTTTGGGCAATAATGCGAGCGTGATACTCGATATTGGCCGACGATGCCACACGCGACGAAAGTTCCGTCACGTAACCTGGGCCGCCAACATCCTCCAAGTCGCCCTGCTTAGCCAACTGTTCGGTAACGGTCCATACATCAACAGGCGACTCATGCAACGACAACTCCATGATGGCACGATACACTTTCTGATTGCGTGGCTCATAGAAACTCTCGGGCAACAGCATCTCACACACCACGGCATAGGCATCCTTGTCAATCATCAGGGCGCCCAATACGGCACGCTCAATCTCCGTGGCCTGAGGCTGTACATGAGCATAGGTATTGTCCACAGGCTGCTGTCTGCGTCTGCGGCTTCCATTCGTATTATTATTCTGTTCTGGCATAGCTATTTCGTTTTCGGGCTACAAAGATACGAATAAGTGGGCAAAATGCCAAACAAAATTTGAGCTTTTTCGAGCGTGAGTATCTTCACCAAAAGGTGAAAGATAGTGCAGACCGAGCGAAATACAAAATAAATCAGTATTTATTTTTTATTGAAATACGGTTTTACAAGCAGCACGTAACATATCATCGAAGCTCTGCCCCTTATTGATTTTCATGTAGTGCTCGACGGAATTGATCAGGTCGCTTTGGAACACTTCGCGTCCTATCACCTCGTTGACCACCCATTGTATCTTGCTCATGTGTTGGTCACGGCCTTTCTGTGTCCCAACCAAATCACGCGGCATGGGATAGAGGCTCAACAGATAGAAGCTCAAACAGTCGGGCACAATCATCGAGCGGTTCATTATACGACGTTGTTCGCTGCTATAGTTCTGTTTATAGAAAGAATAGTCGGAACCTAGATATTTGTCAAGACTGATACCCAATGAGCCATCAGCCACAATAACACTTTGGTCAAAAGAGCCTATCTGCGCATAGATATGCGGAACCTCAAGGGCAGGCATCTCATCCCGTAAGCGTTCAAAGGCTGATGCCAATTCATCGTTGACGTCGTCCATATCAGCAAACTCCTGCTGAACATCAACCAGCATGCGCTGAAGCGTAGAGTCCTGAAAGAAACGAAAGAAACGGCTATTGGTCTCAGGATCATCGACCTTACCAATACGTAATACATCCTCAATCAACGTGCGCGTCTGCATGGGGAAATAGGTGTTCATCTGCTGAAGGGCGGAATAGTCGCCAGTGGTCAGATAAAGACTTTCAATACGGTCATAACGGGCTATGCTGACGTTGGCTGCGCCATCATCATCATTGGGTCTCAACTGCCATTGGCAACCGAAACACACCAACATCATGAAAACGAATATTCCGTAAGCCTTACGCACGAATGTATTGTATTAAATCGCTTATTTATGTTAAAATCCGATGCAAAATTACTAAAAAACATTTTAAAATCCAAATTTTAACCTAAAAAAAATAAAAAAAAGTGCATGAATAGCCCTATTTTCGTTTATTTGTGTGAAATTTGCATGAGAAAAACTACTTAAAATATGAAAATGAAACTAGCAATAGCAGTTCTGCTGCTGTCAACGATGGCCACAATTGCCTCTGCCAGCAGAACAATTACCGTTACAGTCAGCAATCCCACTAACAACGAACGCAACGACGTTCCTGTTGTCATTAGCCTGAAAGCGTATGGAGAGGTACGTTCAGCACTGGTTTCCTGCAATGGCAAGGAGATTCCTTGTCAATTGGACGACCTGGACAAGGACGACATCTTCGACGAACTCTGTTTTCTAGCCGACATCTACGGCAAACAGAAAAAAGAATATTCCGTCACACTTTACGAGGAAGGCGAACCTCGTCCATATACAGCTCGTGTCTATGCCGAGATGGTGTTGGGCAACAGCAAGGACAAGAAGCTGAAGAAAAATCAGCAGAACAACTACATAGAAGCCCTTACGGCTCGTGGCGATGCAGCCTATACCTATAATATCCAGCACCACCACGGTGTCGACTTCGAGAGTGAGCTGAACGGCATTCGCATATATTTCGATGCTCGTCAGACGCTTGATCTCTACGGCAAATTCAAGAAACAGCTGGAGTTGAAGGAAACGCAGTTCTACACCGATGACGACCAGAAGGCACGTGGCTATGGTGACGATGTACTATGGGTAGGTCAGACCTTCGGACTGGGTGCCTTCCGTGGTTGGGACGGCAACAAGCCAACGCTGGTAGAGCCCGTAAAGACTCGCACACAGCGCATCATTTCATATGGTCCGCTACGTACCATCGTCGAAGTCATCGACAAGGGTTGGAAGGCTGATGCACAGAAGGAACCCATTGACATGACCCTGCGCTACATCCAGTATGCAGGCCATAGGGATACTGATGTCGAAGTGATGTTCAACAAGGACGTTAGCAACTACCGTTTCTCAACGGGTATCATCAACGTGAAAAACTCCGAGGAATTCAGCGACAAAAAGGGCCTGCGCGCCTGCTGGGGTACGGATTATCCTTCCACAGACACAGTTAAATGGAAACGCGAGACGGTAGGACTGGCCATACTCATACCCCAAAAGAACATTGTCAGCGAGGAGTCTGCCAACAAGGACAACTACGCCTACGTAGTGAAAGTTAACGGCAAGCAGATGTCATACAAGGTGACATACACCTCAACTAACGAGACCTTTGGCTACCATTCAGCTAGCGAATGGTTCTACTATCTGAAAGAATGGCGCAAGGAGATGGACAAGCCCGTAACTATTGAAGTAAGATAAGAAGTAAGATACTTCATGGAAGGTCGCTGAAGCGCTTGCGTCCTTTAACATAGTATTGCCAGAGCAATGAGAAACGTCGTTGCTCTGGTATTTCTTTTGCTACACGCGAAGCTTGTATCTGTCTGCGATCTTCGGCGAAGTCCTCACACCAGCGTTTGAAAGCACGACGGGCCTTAAATATGGCTTTAAAGTCACCCAGGTTTCGCTTCAAAATCAGCATCTCCCAGGCAGCCAGATAGTCGAGCGCCCAACGCCAGCGCATCACATGCTTCAATTCTTCGTCTGGCAGACACTTGTACAGCATCGTCAGGTTGTTGCGGAAATTCAGAAATGTCTTCATGGGGTTCGACTTGGGCAATGTGCCGCCACCAACGTGATAGACGTACGATTCGGGCAGACAATACAGCTTACGACCACGAATACGCAGACGCCAGCACAGGTCAATCTCTTCGTTGTGGGCAAAGAAACGGCCGTCCAGTCCCCCAACCTCCCAATAATCCTTGGCACGAATCATCAGCGCAGCACCTGTAGCCCACAATATTTCCGTAGGATAGTCATATTGTCCGTTGTCTTCCTCAACCGTTTCGAAGATGCGTCCACGACAGAAAGGATAGCCATAACGGTCTAGGAATCCCCCACTCGCCCCTGCATACTCGAACGCATCCTTATTATAGATGGAGAGTAATTTAGGCTGACAGGCGGCAACATCAGTATGGACATCCATAAACTCTATCAGGGGCGTCAACCAGTGGTGTGTCACCTCAATATCCGAATTCAGAAGCAAGTAGTACTTAGCCTCTATCTGTTGCAAGGCTTTGTTATAACCCTCAGCAAAGCCCCAGTTCTTCTCCAGCACGATAAGCTTGCACTCAGGAAAATCACGACTCAACAAATCGAGCGAGCCGTCTGTCGAAGCATTGTCGGCCACATACACTGTTGCCTCATCGCGCGAGTAGTTCAGTACCGTAGGCAAATACTGAGCCAGCATCTTGGCTCCGTTCCAGTTCAGTATGACGATTGCTACCTTATCCATTTCAATGCAGTTTTGTCATGATTAAAATCACCCAGAGTGCCTTTGATGAGTTGATTGTCGTATTCAGGACGGGCATCGGCTGGCGACAACTCCACACGAATGTAGTTCTTCGTAAACCCATGCATTGCCCTGCCACGTGTAGCTTTCTCCATCAGCACCTCAGCTTCCTGTCCTATATGACGCTCGTAGAAGGCATGCGTCTTCTGGTCCGACAGTTCCAGCAATCCGCGGCTACGCTCCTTCTTGTCCTTCTCGCTCACCACGTAAGGAATGCTCAATGCCGATGTCCCAGGACGTTCGCTATAGGGAAACACATGCAGCTGTGTCACGTCGAGGGCACTGAGAAATTCGTATGTCTCCTCAAAACACTCAGGCGTTTCGCCACGACAGCCCACCATCACGTCGACACCGATAAAAGCATCAGGCATAACCTCCTTAATGCGATGAATCTTGTCGGCAAATAGTTGGCGGTCGTAGTGACGGTGCATTAACTTCAACACCGTATCGCTGCCACTCTGCAGGGGAATATGGTAGTGTGGCATGAAGGCACGGCTCCGCGCACAATAATCTATCAGCTCATCGCTCAGCAAGTCGGGCTCCAAGCTACTGATACGATAGCGTTTAATATCTTCGATGGCGTCTAACGCTTTCACCAAGTCGACGAATTTTTCGCCAGTTGTCTTACCAAAGTCGCCAATGTTCACACCCGTCAAAACAATCTCCTTGCCACCCTCGCGAGCGGCCTCCTCGGCCTGTGCCACCAGTGAAGCTATCGTTGGGTTACGGCTAAAGCCACGCGCGTAAGGAATGGTACAGTACGTGCAGAAGTAGTCGCAACCATCCTGCACCTTCAGGAAGTAGCGCGTCCTGTTGCCACGCGAACACGATGGTGCAAACGTCTTGATGTCCTTCGTCTTCTTAGTATAGTGGGACGCAGTTCCGTTGCGACTAACAAAGGCCTCCGATAGGAACTGCACCAAGTCTGCCTTCTCGTTCGAACCCAACACCAAGTCAACGCCTTCTATCTTGCTAATCTTCTCGGGTTCTAACTGGGCATAGCAGCCTGTCACCACGACAAAGGCACCAGGATTCTCGCGCACAAGACGATGAATGGCCTGGCGACACTTATGGTCGGCGACATCCGTTACCGAACAGGTATTGATCAGACAGATGTCAGCCTGCTCGTCTTTGAGAGCCGTCACCACACCCATCTCGTCCAACATCTTGCCAAATGTCGACGTCTCAGAGAAGTTCAACTTACATCCCAGCGTGAAATATTTCGCTTTCTTGCCCTGAAAGGCTGCTGTATCTATCATCCGTATCCTATATATATAATAAGGTGTCGTTCTATCAATGTGCAAAGGTACACAAAAAAATGCACTTTTCATCATTTTTTAGCATTTTTCCGTAATGGGGTAAAATATACACGAAATTTAACATTTCGTAAATCGTTGATTTACAGTGCTTTGCAGAAAAGTTACAAAAACACCCTAAAAAAAAACAAAAAAAATGATACGTCGTATTAAAAAAAGTCGTACCTTTGCAGCGTTTTAATAAACAAATGATTGTTTTACAGATTTAAAAGCTTAGAAAAAATGAAAAAGTTAGTTTTGATGTTCGTAGCTGTTGCAGCTATTTCTTTCGCTTCATGTGGTAACAAGACTCAGCAGGCTGAGGCCGTTGATTCTGATTCTATCGCAGTTGTTGATAGCGCAGATTCTGTTGCTGATAGCGCTGCTGTTGATTCAGCTGCTACTGACAGCGTTAAGTAATTAACGAACTCTAATTGAGAGAATCGACCGTCAGATGTGAATCTGACGGTTTTTTTGTTCTCTAGAACCTCTAGTATATCTAGAATTTCTAGATTATCTAGATCAACTAGATTCTCTTGAAAAAAAGAAAAATCCCAAGCACTTGCGTACCTGGGATTCAACAGTGTATAATACTATGATTTGCTTTACAGCGATTGTTACTCTTCTACTGGAGCCTCAGCCTCCTCTACCTCTGGAGCTTCCTCTTCAGCGGCAGCAGCAGCTTCAGCGGCAGCCTTCTTGGCCTCAGCGGCAGCCTTGATGGCAGCCTCTTCCTCAGCAGCAGCCTTCAGCTCAGCAGCGTTCTCGGCAACGACCTTCACAGGAACCTCAACGGTAACCTCCTTGTGGAAGTGAACGAGAGCCACATAGTCACCAATCTGCTTGGCATCCTTCATGGTGATGATTTTACGATCAACCTCCTTGCCCAGCTTCTTCAGCTCCTCAGCAACCTGGTTGGCACCTACAGAACCGTAGAGCTGACCAGTAGCGCTTACCTTAGCGGCAATCTCCAGAGCTACACCATTCAGAGCCTCAGCCTTCTTCTCAGCCTCAGCCTTGATAGCAGCCAGCTTGTGAGCCTGCTGCTTCAGGTTCTCAGCGAGAATCTTCTTAGCCATAGGACTGGCGATAACACCCTTACCCTGAGGAATCAGGTAGTTACGACCGTAACCAGACTTAACGTTTACGATATCGTTCTTGTATCCCAGACCGATAATATCTTCTTTCAGTATAATTTCCATAATCTTCTGTCCTCCTTATTTTACTTCATCATGTCAGTTACGTAGGGCAGCAGAGCAATCTGGCGGGCACGCTTAACGGCCTGAGCCACACGGCGCTGATACTTCAGAGAGGTACCGGTGATACGACGGGGAAGGATCTTACCCTGCTCGTTCAGGAACTTCTTCAGGAACTCGGGATCTTTGTAATCGATGTACTTGATACCGCTCTTCTTGAAACGGCAGTACTTCTTCTTCTTCGTGTCGATAGAAGGAGCGTTCAAATAACGGATTTCAGTGTCTTGCTGT
>CACWOS010000031.1 GCA_902762565.1 uncultured Prevotellaceae bacterium | reverse complement strand
AGACTTCAAGGAGGTCGACTTCAATAAGGACAAACTTATTATACTGGCCAGGGGCTATAAGCCGCAGGCTTCTGATGACAATGATGATGAACGTCCCAAACCTCCCAGACAGAAGAGAGCGACATTGGTGAAGAAGGTGGTAAAATACGTGCTTCATCTGGACGAGAAAAAGATGGATCAGCGGAAATGTCTCTCAGAGCATCCTTTCGGAACACTCAAGCGATCGTTAGGACAATATTACTTCTTGTTAAAGGGCTTCGCCAAGGTGACAGCTGAAATGGCTTTGTTCTGCCTCTCGTATAACCTGCGTCGTGCCATCAACATGAAAGGTGTACCCGCACTCGTAGCAGCCCTCAGGTAAGAAATAGGGATATATTAAATGTTTAAATCGGGGTCTGCAAGGCTCATTTTAAGCCATCAGGACCTCAAAACTCAACTGAATGCAAAAATCTTATTAAGAATCTGCCCCTCGGTAGAGGTCTTTGTATGGCTTCAAAATTAGCCTAAATCAGGTCAAAATCCCTTTGAAATCGGGAGTTCTCGGACGGGCTGGGGGGGGGTAAAATGCTTAATACATAAAAAAGTGAATAATATTTTGTAACTTTGCACTCAGAATGTAGATAGTTCACTTAATTATTAATAATTAAAATTCAATAACAATGGAAGTAAAAAAGAAATTTGAGAAGCCTCAGATGAAGGTGGTTAAGTTGAAGCCTGCTGGCATGGTCTGCGGCACCAGTTGCCCCACTAAATCCTCATGCGTCTGTGATGGCGACTGCCCTTGGCATGGTGATTGGTGATTATTAATCGTAACCATCTACAACACCACCCACAATGACAAGTGCTTAGCCTGATGCATTGGAATGCTCTACCCATGTGTTGAGACTAAAACTTAGGATTCACTATCGAAGGTTTGTGCTCAGTAGAAATCCGCAAGCAAGTGAAGTTCTACTGAGCACGAATTCTTCGGTGGCAGCAAAGAAAGACAAGGTAAAGAAAAAATGCAAGAGATTATACCGACAACCTCATTGGTTGAACAAATTGTAGGCATACAGAAGCGCACTGACGGTCAGCCCTACCGGCTGATGACCTACGTGGTGCAGCAGCCTGTAGCCGACGGCGTGCTGCTCTACAACACCCTGACATGCTCGCTCGTTCTGCTGACACCCGACGAGGCTGCCGACATCACGGCGCAGTCGGAACTGATAGAACGCTGGTTCTTAGTGCCGCAGGCGCACGACGACCAGAAGCTCTGCCGCCAGATTCGCCAGATGGCAGCGCTACTCAAGCCCGCCGCCAAGGCAATCACCAACTATACCATTCTTACCACTACGGGCTGCAATGCCCGCTGCTTCTACTGCTACGAGAAGGGTACGAAGCCTGTCACCATGACCGCTGAGACTGCCGACAAGGTGGCGCGATACATCGTGACGCATCGTGACGACGAGAAAGTCAAAATCAGTTGGTTCGGTGGCGAGCCGTTGGTCAACGCCAAGGTCATCGACCAGATTTGCACGGAACTCCGTGAGCAGGGCGTACCGTTCCGTTCGACGATGACTTCTAACGGCTATCTGTTCGATGCCGACATGGTGCAGCGTGCCAAGGATTTGTGGCAGTTACGAAGTGTGCAGATTACCCTCGACGGCACGGAGCAGACCTACAACCGCGTGAAGGCATACGTCCATCAGGGTGTGAATGCCTTTGAGCGCGTGCTGCAGAACATCGCCATGCTGACCGCTGCCGGTATTCGTGTATCCATTCGCCTGAACGTCGATAAACACAACATCGGGGAGATGGCTGAATTGGTACAGCTGCTGCACCAGCGATTCGGCACCAATGATTATCTCTCCATCTATTCCCATGAGCTGTTTGGTGAGCGCACGCCGGAAGATGATGCCGAAATCTTTGCTCAGCAGACGCAGTTGGCACAGCAGATAGCGGCGTGCGGCTACAAAAACCATAAACGGGAATTGCAGAAGGACATCAGCCTGAATCATTGCATGGCTGATGGTGACGGAAGCGTTGTGATTGCTCCTGATGGCAACCTCGGCAAGTGCGAGCACTACATCGACAGCAATTTCTTCGGTCACATTGACAGCGAGGAACACGACAAGGCAGTCCTCCGCAAGTTCAAGGAGCGCCGTGCCGACATTGATGCCTGCGCCACCTGCTTCTACTATCCCCAGTGTATTCGACTCGTGATGTGTGCGGATGAATTTGACTGTACATCGGGAAAACAGCAGTATCTTTTGTCCAAAATGAAGGACACAATGAAATACGAATATGAGCGCTATCTGCACAAAAACGATAAAGAGCAAGACGATGAAACTGAAATATGACATAGCCATCCAGGAGGTGGCAGACAAGTTTGTTGCCGTTGCCAAGAACGGCGAGACGGAGGAAGTGGAAAAGGTGTTCACCCTGAACGAGACGGGCGTCATTATTTTGCGTGCCTTGATGGAGGGTGCCGACACCCCCGCCATCGTCAGCCAACTATTGGCGGAATACGACGTGACACCACAGGAGGCAGAAACCGAGGTGAACGCCTTCATCGACATGCTGAAGGAGAACGGCATTGCATGATATGATGACGAGATATTACAAGGTGGCTGGGCATACGTTTGCCGTCAGCGGCAAGCCGGAAGTCTTTGAGAAAATGGGGAACTATGAACCGTTCAGATGTGAAGGCGGTGAGCCATTGTTTTCGTTGACGGAAGCCAGCGGCGTGGTGCCTGAATATATGGAAGAGTTTCGGCAGGAGGAGGACGGGACGCACATCATCTGCGGCCGTACTGCTTCTGGAAATGACGTGTTTGAATTTAAGGGGAGAAAGGAGTCTTTTGGTTGTCTGATTTGTTCCAAAGACTACTGCGAGGGCAGGCTTATCATGACGAATGGCATTTCTGAAATGGTGCTTAACAGTGCGTTGATGATCCTGTTTACCTTGGCGACGGCAGGAAAAGACACGCTACTCGTCCATGCCGCCGTGGTGAATTGCGAGGGCAAAGGCTATCTGTTCCTCGGCACCAGCGGCACGGGGAAAAGTACACACGCCCAGTTGTGGATAGAGCATATCGAGGGGACGGAGTTGGTCAACGATGACTATCCGGCGGTGAGAGAAGGGGTGGTCTATGGTTCGCCCTGGAGCGGCAAGACACCGTGCTACAGGAATGTCAGCGTCCCCATTGGCGGCATAGTCATGCTGAGCCAGGCACCCTATAACAAGATACGACGCCTAAAAGGTATTGAGGCATACGTGGCTGTGTTGGAGAGCGTCGGTGGCAAGGTATGGGACAACCGTATCGCCGAGAGTCAGCACCAGACGGAGAACACCCTTGCCTCCACCATACCGATGTGGCATCTGGAGTGTCTGCCCGATGAAGAGGCAGCAAGGCTGTGTCATGATACCATCAAGCGATGAACGACAACGGTGTTATAGAAGAAGCCGTACGGCTGGTGCAAAAGGGAGTCACCGTGACATTTCCCGTCACTGGGCAGAGCATGCTGCCGTTTATCATCGGTGGCAAGGAGAGCGTCATCCTTCATGCGCCAGGACTGACAGCCGTAGGCGACGTGGTGCTGGCATGGGTAGATGGCAATAGATACGTCGTACACCGTATCATCAACATCGACGGTGACCGTGTGACGCTGATGGGAGACGGCAATCTGAGAGGTACGGAACATTGTCTGCTCAAAGACATCAAGGCTCGTGTGACGCATGTGGTGAGTGCCGACAATAAGAAACGTGATTTATATAGTAGGTGGCGAGTGCGTGCTGCAAAACTGTGGTACTGGCTGCGCCCCATAAGAAGATACTTATTAGCAATATATAGGAGATTATGAGGATAAAGAAAGATTTTGTGCTGCGCGAAGTGTGTGGCGAGAACGTGATCATGGGCGAGAACCTCAAGGCCATCGATTTCAGAAAGATTCTGACCTTGAATGAAAGTGCCGCATGGCTGTGGAAAGAAGCGAAGGCGCAGGGCGACTTCACGGTAGAATCCCTGACCGCCAGACTTTGTGAGGAATACGACGTCACAGCCGAAGAAGCCCGCTCCAGCGTGGCGGACATTCTCGAAAAATGGGACAAAGAGGGAGTGATAGAATAATATCAACTCTATCCACGATGTGGCAAAAATAAAGTGCGAAGGCGTGCATATTCCTTGCGTGCCTTCTCTAATTGTTCGAGGAAGGCAGCATTCGAGAGCAGACGGCTCATGACGGCGATGGCCTCGACCACGTTGTGGGCTATCTCTGCAGTGGTCTTCTGGGCCAGGATTTCCTCATACTCGTTGAGTATCTCGGTGTTGACGCACAGCCTGATGCGACCAGCCAGTATTCCAGTCCATATCTTGTGATACGGACTGCGGCTGGGCAGCGCCTGCAGCAAGCAGTTTGTGTCAAGAACGACGCGCCGCATGGCCATAGGGGGTGCGCATGTGCTCTGCGCCCCATTGTTCGATGGTGTCTGCATTGATAACTCCCTCATCCCACAGTGCATCAATTGCTTTCTGAGCCTTCTGTGCGAAATAGTGGGCCAAGAGGTTCTTAAACTCGTTGAGTTCCGCCTCCGACGTAATGCTGTTCAGGGCGTTCAGCAGTTCCAGTTGTGCCATTTGTGAGTAACTCATATTGCTCCGTATTTAGAAATCTGCTGCAAAGGTACAAAAAGTTTGTGAAAAACGGGGCATTTGGGCGTTAAAAGTGACGGAAGGCGGGTGTTTTTTCGTTACTTTTGTATTCTTTTTGAAGGGAATAGTCCCAAATAACCATCAAAACAGTTACAACAATGAAACGATTATCATTGATTGCGTCGGCCTTGGCGGTGCTGGGGCTGACGGCGTGCATATTCCTTGCGTGCCTTCTCTAATTGTTCGAGGAAGGCAGCATCTTCGTTCCGCAAGACCCCACCGTCAAGTATGGCGAAAAGTACCTGCAGATCAATAAGGACATCACGAAACTACAATGGTTCAGGGCCGTCAGTGAATAGCTGTTCATTTCATCTTGATACACATCTTGGTCACGTCGTCGCTGGGCTCGGCTCCGCCAACAAAGTCCTCGACGGCCTTATGGATGGTTTCCGACGTTTGGCGCGCATCGCCCCAGTCCTTCTGCAAGAGGGTCTGGTGCGTACTCGTTTGGTTTGTTTGTTGTTAGAATATCGACTCTACGATCTTGTCGACAATCTCGTCGAAGTATTTCTGTTTGATGTTGCCAAGGCGACGCTGGACGTCACGTTCGATGTTACCAGTGATAATCTGGCACTTCACGAGGCTGGGCTTCGCGAAGGTGAAGCCGTCGACCATGTCGTCACTCAAAGGATAAGAATACTGTGGATTGAGCCAGTCGTTGGAAGTGATGAGCACAAGATAGAACATGCCGTCCTCGTCCTCCTGCAACTGGTCGTTACTGACGATGATTGCGGGATGGGGCTTGAATGTACCGTCGGGGAAAAGGAAGCTAACCTCTACGATGTCTCTCTGGTGGTACTTCATAGGTAGCGTGCAATGATGGGAGACATGGTCTTGCGGGAATGTTCGAGAGCGGCATCCCTCAGTTCGCGATGAGCCTGTACCTGTTCGGGGGTAGGCTCATCGGCTTTTATTTCCTTCTGGATAAACAGCCCTGTGGCCAACAATGCGGCGAGCTTGCGCCGTGCCAACGCATTGCTTTGATTATATTCTAACGTTACTGTGCACATAATTATTGCCTTTAGATTGTTATAACGCCGCAAAGATACAAAATTTTCCTGTATTCCCCACACATTCTTCCATAAAATTTCGACGAGAGCAAAAAAATCGCACACGGCATTGCGCCGCATGCTGCCGACTGGCGGTTGTGCTTGGCCTTAACTGCCTTGTATCTTTCCAACAGAGGGGCGTCGTTGACCAGCAGTTTCTCCATATACTCGTCGTTGATGCGGGTAATGGCGGTCTTGCCTTTCTCGTTGGCACCGCTGTCAACCAGGAAGCAGGCTAAGTCGCTCAGCTTGTTGTTAGCAATGTCGCAGCCGATGGACGTGCCGAGAAGGGTTAGACTCAAGGCTGTGTTGTCTACTAAGACCCCACCGTCAAGTATGGCGAAAAGTACCTGCAGATCAATAAGGACATCACGAAACTACAATGGTTCAGGGCCGTCAGCGAGTAGCTGTTCATTTCATCTTGATACACATCTTGGTCAGGTCGTCGCTGGGCTCGGCTCCGCCAACAAAGTCCTCGACGGCCTTATGGATGGTTTCCGACGTTTGGCGCGCATCGCCCCAGTCCTTCTGCAAGAGGGCTTGCAGGCGTTCGTCGCCAAACTGTTCTTTGTTGGCATTCTCGGCTTCGTTGATGCCGTCGGTATAGATGAACAGCGTCTTGCCGTGCATGTTGTTCACCACCTCGCCCTCGTAGTCCAGGTCGGGCCACAGACCAATGGGCGCGTTGGACTCCATCTTCATGAATTCGCCGTCCAGCAGGGGAGGGTTGTGTCCTGCGTTACAGAATTCCATGTGTCCTGTTTTCAGGTTGATGAGTCCGATGAACATGGTGACAAACATGCCTTGGTCGTTATCCTCGGCCAGCGCGTGGTTCAGTCGGGTCGCTATTGTGTCGGGCTGTAGTCGTCCGTCAACCAGCGTACGGAACATGCGCGTCACTTCGGCCATGAACAGTGCGGCAGGCACACCCTTGCCGCTGACGTCGCCCACACAGAAATATAACAGGTCGTCAAGCAGGGCATAGGCATACAAGTCGCCGCCCACCTCCTTGGCTGGGGTCATCATGGCGTAGATGTCAATATCCCTGCGGCGTGGGAATACGTGAGGCAGCATGCGACGCTGTATCTCGCGGGCAATGCGCAGCTCGCTCTCTATACGCTCCTTGGCCTTGGTGGTTTCTTCCAGCTTGTCGTAGGCTTGCTGCAACTTGCTATTCGCAATCTTCATGTTCTTGGTGTGCTTGTTGCTGCGGTAACCGTAGATGGAGAGGAAGGCTATGACGAGCGCTGCTATCGTGCCGCCAGCCCAGAGCATGGTCTGCTCCTTGGCCAGTTCCTGTTCCTTCGTCTCGTTTTCTGCGTAGGTGATGGATAGCTCGGTGTCGAACTCGTTCATCTGCGAACGGGCTTCCGACGACTGGATGGAGTCAATCACCGTACGCGTGCGCTTCTGCCAATACAGGGCCTGACGGTAGTCGCCCATGTGTTCGTAGATGGATGCCTTCTGCGCACATTTGTTATGTTGGTGAATCAGCTTCTCGGTACGCTGCAGGGCCAACTGCCACTGCTTGCGGTTCTTGGCCTGATAGACGTTGATGAGCTCGCCAAACAAGCCGCCCTGTCCACCGTGTTCGGCTATCAGCTGCGCGCGCTCCTTATAAGCCTCCTCGAAGCCCAGACTGTCGCCTTGGTTATAGCGTGCCAAGCACTTATAGCTCCATGCCGTAATCTTGTTCATGGGAATGATGCCCGGCTCTTCCAGTGCCTTGCGGGCAAACTCCTTCACCGCTTCGTAGTCCTTCCTGTGCAGGGCCGTCTCGCACAGTCCCAGATAGCAGGGTGCCGCACTCTCCTTGGGCAGGTATTCCTTCTTCAGCTTCAGGGCCTGACGGAAACTCTTCTCGGCCAGTCCCATGTTACCCGACTGTTCGCGGATGGTGCCCAAGGTAAACGTGGCAAAATACATGCCGATGTTGCTGTTGTTTGTCTTTGCATGGTGATAGATGTCGTGGGCCAGTGCCACGCCCTTTGAGCGGTCTACGTATTCGAACATGTAGATGGCCTCGTAGCTGCACGCGCGGTAGTAGGTCTCCTGATATTGCGAGAACTCCGTGGCGTCCTTCACCTTCTTCACCGTTTCGAAGTACATCTCCGTCTCACGCGAACTATAGAGTCTATAGGCCTCGTCGGTCAGCTTCTGAAGCTTTTCGGGCAGGGGCTCTTCTGCACACACGTTGACAGCGCCTGCTGCCATGAGGAATATCAAACAAATAAAACGAGTTATTTTCGGCATAATCAAGTCATTTATAGTGGTCGTCATAGGGTGATTTTTATAAAAGCACACTGCAAAAGTACACATTTTCTTTTAATAAAAGAACAAATTTTCCGACTTTTTTATAAAAAAATCGTACCTTTGTCGCCGCATTTTTAGAATTACTGGTCAATATGAGATACGGAATCATCGGCACTGGTGCCATTGGTGGATATTATGGAGCCAAATTGGCTCATGCAGGACAGGAACTTCATTTCCTGCTGCGCAGCGACTATGAGTATGTGAAACAGCACGGCCTGCAGGTAGATTCCTGCGACGGCTCGTTCCATCTGACTGACGTCAACGCCTATCAGCATACGGAGGACATGCCGCAGTGCGACGTGGTGCTCGTGTGCCTGAAGTCTGTCAACAACAGTAAGTTGCAGTCGTTGCTGCCACCATTGCTTCATGACCAGACGCTGGTAGTGCTTATCCAGAACGGCATTGGGGTAGAGGAGGATGTGCAGAAGATGTTCCCCTGCGTGCAACTGGCTGCCGGACTGGCCTTTATCTGTTCTGCCAAGACGGAGCCTGGCCGAGTCAACCACCAGTGCTATGGCAGCATCAACCTGGCCAACTACTCCTGCCGAGACGAAGCGCTGATGCAGGCCGTGGTCGATGAGTTTCGCGAGGCTGGCATCGAGACGGGCTTGGTGGAATATCACGAGGCACGATGGAAAAAGGCCGTATGGAACATGCCGTTCAACGGAATGACCGTCGCACTGCACACGCAGACCAACCTGCTGCTGAAGAACCCGTCCACCCGCCAACTGATTCGCGAACAGATGATGGAAGTGGTCAGTACTGCCCAGCACTTGGGTGTGAAGAACCTCGATAAGGCGTTTGTCGACAAGATGATAGATATGACGGATGCCATGACGCCCTATTCGCCGTCCATGCGATTGGACTACGACTTCCACCGTCGTATGGAGATATACTATCTCTACACCCGTCCCTTGGAGATTGCCCGCGAGTCAGGCTGTCCGATGCCGAAACTGGAGATGCTGGAGGCCGAGCTACGCTTCCTAGAGGCAGAGTCTGAATCTGCCATCCGCTGAGTATACTGAATTAAGAAAATTGATATAACGTGAGGACAATGAAACGAAGAAAGCTACTTGCGAAGGCGTGCATATTCCTTGCGTGCCTTCTCTAATTGTTCGAGGAAGGCAGCATTGGAGAGCAGACGGCTCATGACGGCAGTGGCCTCAACCAGCGAGGCATCGATGTCGCTCTTGTAGTGGCGACCGCAGATGACGCGATTGATGGCATACTCCTGAGCACGGGCTATGAGTGCCTCGGTGGAATCGGGAACGACGAGGGCCAAGGTCAGGGCATAGACCCAACCGCGAACGCTATGGCCGGAGGGATAGCTGTAGGAGTCCTTGTACGACTCGTCGCTTTCAGGCGATATAGAGGGCTCGCCAAAATATACATAGGGACGCGTACGACGGAAATGGTTCTTGGCGGTCCTGTTGACGGCACGGGCATCCTTGCGGGCACCTTCTGCTAACTTGAATATCTCGGGTGTCGTTTGCGAGTCGATGACGAAGCCGACAGCCTCACAGAAGGCTTTCGACGTCCACTGTACCTCGTCGATAGCTGCCTGCGTGCCGCGTGATGTCTGGCGCTGCTCTTTGCCATAGTGATAATAATAGGTGTCGTTCTCGAAAGGACCACTGCCTGGCTGAGGCGGTTCAGGAAGGAAGCGGGTGGGGTCGGGGTGTTCCTCGCTGGAGAGGAAAGGCGTCGTCGTGACCTTTGGCCCCTCGCCTTTAGAGTTGATGAGCTTGATGAGTCTTGCGAGGTCGGCTGGTGTGTTGGGCTGTGGACGGAAGTCGGGATTGACAAAGGCAACGGTTCTGAACCAGTCTTTGAGGTAGCCGCGATACTGGTTTTGCGAGTCGGCTAAGAGCATGAGCAGCAGGCGTCCGTCGCTGAGCTGCGGACCAACACAGATGGCTTCGTAGTTGGCAAAGCTGCGGTCGGTGACGTTGATCTTAGTACGGAACTCAGTAAGGAGCTGCTTTTGCAGCAGGTCGCCAGGCTTTTGCATGGCAGGACGCACGACGTAGAGCTTGACATGAACATACGAGCCAATGTATTTCTTCGTGATGACGACTTCGCGTTCAAGGACGATGATCTGTCCGTCATCGAGGGCTGCCAGTCCGCTGACACCGATGACGTCCTTACCCTCTGTGCCCTTGACATCGGAAGAGTCGGACAGGTACCAGTATTGCTCGCAGGGTTGCAGGTCGTCGCCGAAACTCTGCAGGCGGAGCAGGCTAGGCACCTTTTTGGCGATGTCGACCTTCTCGCCATCCAGAGCTATGCTGTTCTCCGTCGTTGTCCAGAAACGGTGGGTGGCGGCATTGTAGGTGAGTGCCTCGAAGCCGCGATTCTCATACGCGTTCTTGAAAATAGCAGGGATGTTGAGCCGTCTGCCTGTCAGCTGTCCGTCGAGAGTGTACTCAATAATCTGCTGGTCGTTTTCGCCGCTGACAAACACGGTGTTGCTTTGTGGCACATAGCAGATGCCCTCTTCGTCGCGATTGGGGTTGCCGCTGGTCAGTAAAGAGTCGGCACGAGCGTCCTTGATGTCGCCTGTCTTGGCGTCTGTGACGATGTTCATCAGACGGAAACCGGATGTACGGCTTTTGTCGTCGACAACGGCATAGCGGTCGCCGCCCAACCACGCGATGCCACTATAGTTGCCTGCTACCACTGTCTTGGGGAAATGACGCTGCTTGTTGACTACGACCGGTTGGGCCAAAACTGGCATGAACAGTAAAAGCATCAGGGTGGGGAAAAGAACTTTTTTCATAAAAATACTTGTTATTTGCCTACAAAGATATCGAAAAGATATGAATAAGCGAGCAAAAAGACAAAGAATTTTAAGCTTTTGCAAAAAATAGCCAACACATTGAAATATTTCGCAATTCTTTTTGTAATTTTGCATGCGGAAAGTAACAAGAATGAGAGAACAATGGACTATTTATCTATAATTAATAAATATTATCCTGAGGAAGAAAACGGTGAGCAAGAATCTTCCGCTTTGCGTCAGTTGTTGTTGAAGCATAGTCGGCAGGTGGCTGACCGCTGTCTGCTGATAGCCAAAAAACATAAGGAACTGCCTGTCGACATACAGTTCTTGGAAGAAGCCGCCATGCTGCACGACATTGGTATCTTCCGATGCAATGCCCCTTCCATTCATTGTCACGGTGACGAGCCTTACATCCGTCATGGCGTGATTGGTGCTGAGATATTGCGCTGGCTGGGATATGAACGTCATGCCCGCGTCTGTGAACGCCATACGGGAACGGGACTGCCAGGCTATGAACCAGAGACGTTGGAGGAGCAGATTGTGTGTTATGCCGACAAGTTCTATTCCAAATCAAGCCCTGACCATGTCCGCACCGTGTTGGAAACGGCGCAGTCGTTGGAGAAATTCGGCAGTGAAGGCGTGAAAAAGTTCCTTTCATGGTCTGAACGCTTCGAATAGCCTTGATAATTCGTAATAATTTACGTTAAATGCACGAAAGGCTGGCGTTATTCGACAAATTATTTGTAATTTTGCAGCCGTGAGAAGAAAAACGCTCATATTTCTGCTGCTTTTCGTCATGGTTTTCATCATGGCAGGCGTGCCTAATCTGCGCTTTACCGGCTTGGGTGAGGCGCAGGATTCTGTTGCGGTGGACTCTGTGCCGCAGGATACGATAGATCCTGTGGTTCCTATAAATCCTATAGATACTGCAGCTGTAGATTCTTTGGATTCTATAGCCCCGAAGGACTCTGTGCTGGCTGACACGGTAGGCATGGACTCGCTGCAGCTGCTGATTTGGAAACGAAATAAGGCTATTGACGACTCGCTGTATGCCGACTCACTCAATAGACAGCGCAAGAACGGTATTGACGCCCCCGTGACTTATTCGGCAGAGGACTCGATGACCTATGAGGCTTCTACGGGACTTGCCCGTCTCTATGGTAAGTCGCACGTGACCTATGAGAATATGGACTTGGAGAGTGACCAGATATTTATGTCAATGGACTCCAGTCTGGTACATGCTACTGGTTCGCGTGACACAAGCGGTCAGAAGTTCGGTACACCTGTTTTTAAGATGGGCAATGATACTTATGAAACCGACACGATGGCATTTAACTTCAAGACGAAGAAGGGTCTGATAAACAATGCCTATACGCAACAGGACGACGGTTTCATGACTTCGGAAATATCGAAGCGTGGCGCCAATGGTGACATGTTCCTGTATCACGGCCGATATACGACTTGTGACCTGCCGCACCCCGACTTTTACTTTGCCATGTCGCGTGCGAAGGTGCGTCCCGGCAAGGATGTGGTGTTCGGACCAACCTATCTGGTGGTGGCTGATGTGCCGTTGCCGTTGGCGGTACCCTATGGCTTCTTCCCATTTACCAAGAGCTACTCCAGCGGTTTCATTATGCCGACCTATGGTGATGAGACTTCGCGAGGTTTCTATTTGCGTGATGGTGGCTATTACTTTGCCATCAACGATAAGATGGACTTGAAGCTGTTGGGCGAGATTTATACGAAGGGCTCGTGGGGCATTAAAGCCGCATCGAACTATAGGAAGCGTTACAAGTATAGTGGCTCGTTCCTGTTTGATTATCAGACGACCATCAATGGCGAGAAGAACATGCCTGACTATACGAAGTCAACGAGCTTCAAGCTGCAGTGGAGTCATAATCAGGACGCCAAGGCCGTGCCGTACAGGACGTTGCGTGCCAGTGTCAACTATGCCTCGTCAAGTTTCGAACAGAACGACCTGGGGTCAATGTATAATCCGCAGGCGCGTACGCAGACCACCCGTACCTCTTCTATATCAATGGGCTTCACGTTCAGCAATATTGGCCTGAACGTATCGACGGATGTCAATGCAACGCAGAATATGCGAGATTCGATAGTAACGCTGACGCTGCCCAACGTGACCATATCAATGTCGAAACGCTATCCTTTCAAACGTAAGAAGAAAGTTGGCGATGACCGTTGGTACGAGAAAATATCGTTCACTTATACCGGACATTTTGAAAACCGCATCTCGACGAAAGAAGAGAAGTTGTTTAAGTCGAGTCTGGCCAAGGACTGGAAGAATGGTTTCAGCCATGCTATCAAGACTGATTTCAGTTTCAGCGTTCTTAAATATCTGAATCTGACGGCAGCCTTTAACTTCAATGACAAGATGCTGACGCAGAAGTTCTCGCGTTCATGGGATATCGACAAACAGAAGGAAATTGTTGATACGCTGACGGGATTCTATAATATCTATGACTGGAACACTAGTCTGAGTGCTACTACAAGGCTATACGGCTTCTATATTCCCAACCGCAAAATATTCGGTAGCAGAATAGACCGTATCCGTCATGTCTTTACCCCTACGGTGTCATTCAGCTATACGCCAAGCTACGGCGGTGGGTCGCGTAGCAGTTATTATGACACCTATCTGAAAACGGATAAAGATGGAAATGTGTCGTTGGTGGAATACTCTCCTTATACGGGTACGATGTTCAGTCCGCCAGGCAAGAATATGAGCGGAAGTATTGCGATGTCCATATCGAATAACGTGGAAATGAAATGGCGCAACAAGGAAGACTCGCTGATAAAAATCAGCCTGATTGACGAGTTGAGTGCTAATATGTCGTACGACATTGCTGCAAAGGAGAAACCTTGGAGCGACCTGAACACCAACATTCGTCTGAAGTTCGGCAAGAATACCACGTTTAACTTGAATGCCCGCTTTGCCACCTATGCCTACGAGGCTGACTCTGTGGGTGCCCGTCCTTATGTCGGTAACCGCACGGAGTATAGCAAAGGACGCTTCGGACGTTTTCAGGGTATGTCGAAAAACCTCTCTTATACGTTGGATAATAAGAAGGTCATGAACTTTATCAACTGGATAACAGGTAAGAAGACTGATAAAGACAAGGATAAAGACGACAAAGGCAAGAAGGAAGAATACGACACGGGTGTCGATACCAATATAGACCCAGACATGGAAGCAGCCAAGCACGGAGCCAGCAAGAAAGAAGCCGGCATGGCTGAAACCGATGAGGATGGTTACATGAAATTCTCGATACCTTGGACGTTCACTATAGGCTACGGTATCACCATGCGTGAAAATACTAGCGGACGCTTCAACTATAACACGATGCGCTATCCCTATAAGTTTACGCAAAACATGAACTTTGCTGGTAGCGTTCGTCTTGCTGATGGTTGGAACATCTCGTTCTCGTCAGGCTATGATTTCGAGAACAAGAAGATATCCATGACAACGGCATCGCTCAGTCGTGATCTGCACTGCTTCAATATGTCGTGCTCATTGGTGCTGGCACCTTACACGAGCTACAACTTCTCGTTCCGTTGTAATGCTGCTACGCTGACCGATGCACTGAAGTACGACAAGCGCTCCAGCTACTCTAATGCTGTACAATGGTATTAAGGAGTTTAGAGTTTGGAGTTGAGAGATGAGAGTGACTCCTGCTCGCCAACAAGCCAGACAATATCGCCTTCCTTGAAACGTCGCTTCGGATTGACTGACGACAGATTCTCTTTTCCTTCTTCCAGTCCGACCACCATGCAACCGTAAATGCTGCGGATGCCACTTTCTTCCAACGTCTTGCCAACAAAGGGACTCGTCTTACTAATGATGACTTGACGCAACTTCATCTCGCGATTCTCTAACTTCAGGTCTTCCTGTATGATGTCTGTCTCCAGAGCGTGGGAAAAATTAGCCAACTGTTCGTCGCTGCCAATCACTTGCAGTCTGTCGCAAGGGAAGAGAACATAGTCGCCATCGGGGATGTTCATACGTAGTCCGCCACGAAGGATGCTGCTAATGTGTATGCCGTATTTCTTGCCTAGGTTCAGCTCTTTCAGTGAGCTACCCATCCACATAGAATTAAACGGCACCTCGAAGTCAGCAATATGGATGTCGCGATCCAGCAGTCGCCCTTCATAGAGCGGACGTTTCTTGCCATGTACCTGTGCCTCTATGTCACGACTGCGCAGATTATTCACAAACAGGCGCTCCAGTACGATGCTGCGGCGCTTCACCGTACGCGATAAGATCATGAGTGCAACGGCAATGACGCCCAGCGTAATCATGATGGCATTGCTGAAACGACTCAGATAGTGGCAGATATAGAAGATGAAACTGACAGCAACGGTGGCACGTACCAGAATGGTAAACAGCAGGGGCAAACGGTTGCGGTTGCTCTCGGCCCATAGCGCCTTCCATTCCTCTGAGCGATTCTTTTTCATCACCATGGCACGCAAGAACGGTGAGATGAATATAACAGTCAGAACACCCGTAATGGCGTTGGCATACCAGTGTAGCTCCCAGCCAGGTAACAGCTTTCGCATGAAAGGCAGGAAGAAAGTGAACATGAGTGCTATAGCTGCCGACGACAAAATGCTATATACCAACGTATTCATAGCCATCTGGGTCAGCAAACGTTTCCATAGGCTTTCCTTCTGCGAGTTCGGATGACTCATTGACAGCTGGTTAAGCGTGTTAATAAGCCTTGAGGGCAACCTGTTCTCGATGACACTGTAAGCTGGTGTGGCAAGTCGTATCATGTAAGGGGTGAGGAAAGTTGTTATAACAGACACGGCTACAACTACCGGATAGAGGAAGTCGCTAATGACGCTTAGAGACAGGCCCAGTGAGGCGATGATGAACGAGAATTCACCAATCTGCGCCATTGAGAAGCCGCAACGCATGGCAGACTTCAGACTTTCGCCTCCTAGCATGAACGAAAATGAGCCGAATACAGCCTGTCCAATGAGGATGGTGAGCACGAGCGCTATGATAGGGAAGGCGTAGCTGATGAGGATTTGCGGGTCGACGAGCATGCCCACAGATACAAAGAAGATGGCACCAAACAGGTTCTTCACGGGTTCTACAAGTTTCTCTATCTTCTCGGCTTCCACCGTTTCAGCTAAGATGCTTCCCATGATGAATGCACCGAAAGCAGAAGAAAAACCTACCTTTGTCGAGAATACTGCCATGCCGCAGCACATGCCCAGCGACACGATGAGCAGCACTTCGGGATTAATCAGCTTGCGTACGGAACGCAGAAAGAGGGGAATGGCAAAGATGCCAACCACCAGCCACAAGATCAGGAAGAAGCCTATCTTCATGACAGAACCCAACATCTGTCCGCCATCGGGATTGTTGCCCGAGGCAATAGCGCTCAGCATGACCATCATGACGATAGCCAGAATGTCTTCTAGGATGAGTACCGACATGACGAGTCCGGCAAACTGCTGTTGCCGTAGACCGAGGTCGTCGAAGGCCTTATAAATAATAGTGGTGGAACTCATGGCCAACATTCCACCAAGGAAGATGCAGTCCATCTTCGACCAACCGAAGGCGTGACCCACGCAAACACCCAGCATTGACATGGCGAAGATGATGGTTATAGCCGAAATAATGGGTGAAGCCCCCATCTTCAAAATTTTCTTGAATGAGAAGTCAAGTCCCAGCGAAAACAACAAGAACATGACGCCGATGTCAGCCCATAACTGGACGTTTTCTGCATCCGCCACGCTAGCAGTATAGGGCATGTGCGGCGATACGAGGAAACCAGCCACGATATAACCTAGCACCAAGGGTTGTTTCAGTCGCTTGAAGACGAGTGTCACAATACCAGCCACGATCAGAATCAGGGCTAGGTCTTGTATCATGGTGGGTAGTTCAGCCATTATATTCTCCGACTAATTGACAGATTTTTACGATAACCTGCATTGCTTTCTCCATGGACTGAATGGGCACGAATTCGTAGGGGCCGTGAAAATTGATGCCGCCAGCAAAGATGTTGGGACAGGGCAGACCCTTGAAGGACAACTGGGCACCGTCCGTACCGCCACGAATGGGACGTACCTTCGGACTGACACCAACTTCCTGCATGGCCTTGAGCACCAAGTCAATGACGTGCATGGCATCAGGCTCAATCTTTTCCTTCATATTGTAATATTGGTCTGAAACGATAGCTTCAACCGTCCCTTCACCATACTTCTCGTTCATCTGTTCGGCACAACGCTGTACGAAGCGTTTGCGATCCTCGAACTTCTCGCGGTCATGGTCGCGGATGATATAAGAGAGCTTGGCCTGTTCGATGTTGGATGTTATACCTAACAGATGGTAAAAACCTTGATAGCCTTCTGTTGTTTCTGGTGTTTCGTCCTCAGGCAGCATCTTTGCAAACTCGGCAGCCAAGGCATTGGCGTTCACCATTTTGCCTTTCGCATAGCCTGGATGTACACTGACACCTTTGATGGTAATCTTGGCCGAGGCAGCGTTGAAGTTCTCGAACTCCAGCTCGCCAACGTCACCACCGTCCATTGTATAAGCCCATTCGCAACCGAACTTTTCAACGTCGAAGTGATGAGCTCCCATACCTATTTCTTCGTCAGGATTGAAGGCCACACGAATCTTGCCATGTTTGATGTCCTTGTGTTCCTGCAGATATACCATTGCTTGTATGATTTCAGCAATACCTGCCTTGTCGTCGGCACCTAAGAGCGTCGTTCCATCGGTTACGATGAGGTCTTCGCCTACATGCAACAACAGTTCTGGAAACTTCTTCGGACTCGACACAATGCCGTCTGACAGCAGGATGTCGCTACCGTCGTAGTTCTTCACGATTTGTGGCTTGATGTCGGCACCGCTGCAGTCGGGGCTCGTGTCGTAATGTGAAATGAAACCGATTGTGGGCACCTTGTCCTTTGTATTGGCCTTCAAGGTAGCGTAAATATAGCCCTTTTCGTCCATCTCCACGTCATCCAGACCTTCGCGCTCCAGTTCTTTCTTAAGGTATTCTGCAAAAATCAGTTGTTTACTTGTACTCGGCACAGTCTGGCTGTCTTCTGCCGACTGTGTATCAAATTTCGTGTAGTTCAGAAATCTTTCTGTAATATCCATAATTTATTTAGCTTATTTTTTGCAAAGGTACGATTTTTTTTGTACTTTTGCAAAAATAAACGACTAAAACATTCAAAAACTAATGATTAACGTAATTTGTGTACACACGGCAATGGCTCTAGTGGAGCCCTTGACCAAGACTTTTGCTGAATTGCTGCCTGAGGTAAACGTAAACCACATAGCAGACTCGTCATTAATTAAAGAGGTGATAGCCAATAATATGGTAACACCTGCCGTGAGACGTCGTTTGCTGGCGTATTATAATGCGGCTGCTGACGCTGGTGCTGATGTGGTTTTTAACACGTGTTCGAGTGTGGGTGATGTTGCTGACTATGGCAACACGTATGCCCCTATCCCCGTATTTCGTATTGACCAACCGATGGCAGCACAGGCTGTAGCTGTATACAACCGTATTGGTGTCATCTCCACGTTGCCTACGACACTCGACCCAACGTGTCGCTTGCTGAAGAACGAAGCCAAGAAGGTTGGTAGGGAAGTAACGTTGGTGGAAGGACTAGCCGATGGTGCCTTTGCCGCTGGGCAGAGTGGAGATGGTGAGACACACGACCGGCTGATAGCTGAGGCTGCCGGGCGTATTGCCAATCAGGTAGATGCTTTCGTGTTGGCACAAGGCTCCATGGCGCGTATGGAACAGCGACTTTCTGACCTGACGGGTAAGCCCGTATTGTCAAGTCCAGTCTTGGGCGTCAAAGGCTTGCGTAAGTTCTTAGGACTATGAGCAGGAAAAACGTGATCCTAGCCATGCTCGTCATTTTGGGCATGGTGACGTTTCTGGATCGTATCAATATCAGTGTGGCAGGGTCGAGCATCATGCACGACCTAGGTTTGTCGCCATCTGAGTGGGGCTACGTACAGAGTGCTTTTATTCTAAGCTATGGTTTGCTTCAGATTCCTGTAGGTGCGTTGGGCGATAGTTTTGGGCACCGTAAAATCTTGGCCATCATAGTGTTGTGGTGGTCAGCTTTTACAGCCTTTACTGGTATGGCAGGCGGTCTGGCTACACTCATTATGATTCGTTTCCTATTCGGTATAGGCGAAGCGGGTTCGTCACCTTGCAGTACTGGTGTCATCAGTCGCTGGTTTGAGAAAGGCGAGGTAGGCAAGGCGCAAGGTTATGTTTGGGCTGCTTCACGTATGGGCGGTGCCTTGACACCGTTCGTCGTGATTCCTGTCATGATGTGGGTTGGCTGGCGTGCTGCTTTCTATCTGTTGGGAGCGCTGGGCGTTATCTGGGCCCTTGTATGGTATTGGTATTATCGCGACCCGAGTCAGAGTAGTAGAACGAATGCTACTCAAAGTACAAGTATTAACTGGCGCCTATTGTTGTGCAACAAACAGTTCTGGCTTATTTGTGCCATGTATTTCTTTTATGCCTTCGGCTCGTGGTTTTTCTTCTCATGGTTTCCCACATTCATGGAACTAGGACGTGGCTTCGAGAAATCGGAGCTAACGTATGCCGTTGCTGTGCCTTTCATTATGAGCATGATAGGTAATATTGCAGGTGGCCATCTGACTGATAAACTAACTAAAAGGTATGGTGTGAGGATTGGTCGTAAAGCGTTAGGTTCTACATCTTTATCAATTTCTGCAGTGTGTATGTTCTTGGCCGCGTTCATTCCAGGTAAGATGGCTGTATTCGTATTCCTGTCGCTGTGTTTTGGTATCTTTGACCTGATGCTACCATCGGCCTGGGCACTGTGCATTGACTTGGGTAAGCGCCATGCTGGCACGTTGAGTGGTGCTATGAATACGGCGGGCAATATAGGTGGTTTTTGCTGTGGTATATTGTTTGGTGAATTGGTACAGCAATCTGGAAACTACAATCTGCCGCTTTATATGATTGCGGTTATGCTGATTGTCAGTGCCGTGCTCTTTGTCTTTATAAATCCTGAGAAACCAATAGTGGAAACGGAGGGCGAAAAGTAGCAAAAGAGCTATTGTTTAGCCTTTCGTTTATAACATTTCTCAAAATTGCAGAGTCCGCAGGTATAATCAAGCTTGCGGACTTCTTGACCTATGCCAATAATGCCGCTAACGGATTTGATGGGCACCATGAGTGATGAGTCGGTAAGACTGACACCGCAGGTATGTCCTTCAAAGAGTGGAAAGAGTCGTTGTTGTTGTGAGACGTGCCAACCACAGTAGCCTGGTGAGAAACGGTTGGTGTGATGCCAGCCAAGTTTGTTGATGCTCTCCTGCAGGCAGCGTTCCATCTGGTCGGCGGTCTTCTCAGCAATGACAGACCCCAGCGAGTCGGCTATAAAAACACGTACCATGTCCCCCTCTTCTTTGAGTCGTTGTTGATAGGCCTCGTATTCCTTGCCTGCTGTACATATAAATAAGGTATAGGCCTCAGAACCTTTAAGTTGTCGAAGAATAATCCGTCCGACGTCAAACGCGGGCAATTCGCGCAGAACGAAAAAACAGAATCGCGGACGCAACCAACGACGTACATCGTCAATGACAGCTTGTGTCTCTTGTTGAGTTACATCGTCAGGCACAGCATCCCGATACCCCATTGTCTCGTAGACATCCTTTAGGGTAATCTGTAGTTCCTCGTAGTCAAGCGTTTTCTCTGTCATTCCATGTTTTGAGTGCCTCAAAGAAAGCATTGACGTTCTCAATAGGTGTATGAGGCGGCGTGTCGCATCCACTGCTGAGCACGAAGTTGGGGTAGGCACGCATCTTGTCTAGTAGGTTGATAGTCTCCTTGTACATTTGTTCTGGCGTACCATCTTTGAAGAGCGATACGGGGTCGAGATTGCCCATGGCGAGGGCAGTAGGTGGTACGTCTTTGATGACCTCTTCCATCTTGCACTTGTTGCCGAAATGGTAGGCTGCAGCTCCCGTCTCAACCATTGCTTGTGTACAATGACCTTGATTGCCACAGTTGTGAAGAACAACGATGAAGTTATCGTCCTGTACCTTATTAATAATATAGCGTACGTACGCTGACGAGAACGTCCGACAGTCGTCATTCGACATCAAACCGGCTGCAGGTTCTGCCATGACAACACCATTGGCCCCCGTTAGTTTTAAGGCCTCGCAGTATTTCTCGATGAACTGTGTACACTTTGCCAACAACGTATGAGCGGCATCGGGGTTCTCGTAGATGAGTACCATGATGTCTGACATATCGTAAAGACGACCAGCCAACGAGAAGGGACCGATACAGCCGGCAAATAATGGACGGTCGTTAATGTTACGTGCTGCCAGCAGATTAGCCTTTAAGTATTGTGGAATGCGGCCTGCCGACAGCGAGGGTACCTGCAATTGGTTGATGGCCTCGATATCGGGCAATAGACGGCCGATGACAGCGGGAACAGCATTGTCACTAAACGCTATCTCTGCCCCAAAAGCTTCGGCCTCTGTCGTCAAATCCATAATGGTACAGGCGGCGGCAGAGTGGTATTGCTGTGTCAGCGCCATGACTGCCTCGTAGTGTATTTGTCCGTTGCTGACGGCTTGCCTGACGGTATGTCCGTTGTGTTCTATACCCGGATGGGTCATCACAGGAATGGCCGTCACCTTCCGTTGTCGGATGATGTCGGCCACCCATTGTTTCATGTTTTTCTTCACTCTTTGATTTCTTTTTTTTACCGGTTACTTGTCATTTCACCACAACCTGCTTGCCACCATGGATATAGACACCCTTCTGGCTTGGTGACTGCATGCTGCGTCCGTTCAAGTCGTAGTAGCGGCTGTCACTAGACATCTCGCGCTTCACGTCCTTAATACCGGTAATTTCGGCATTGTTGGTATGAATGATCTCAAGCTTCTCTGCTGTGGGAGACTGTTGTTCCCAACTGAAACCGCAGCGGGTGGGTAGGAATGACAACTCTTCTGTTGTGCGAACCAGTACACTCTCCAAAATCTCTACGTTCTGCTTGGCGGGAATACCATAGAGTCCATTCTTCTGGCGCTTGTTCCAGCTGCTGGCAAACGAAACCTGATTGCCCTGGCCGTCGTCCATACGAATAGTCTTGATGTCAGTGTCAACACCATTGGCCTCTGTATTCTTTGCTCTCAGATACTGCTTAGTAGGTGAGAAGATGAGGTAAGGCATTCCTGCTTCGATACCCTCATTAGTGCAGTCAACGAAGAGTAGCTGTAGGGTAGAACCTTCCTGACGGATAGCTGCCAGTCGTTCAATTCTGACGTCCTTGGCTGTTGCCGCCAACTGCTCGGCGCTCAGTGTCATAGGTAGGCACAAGGTGTTGTAACCAGCAAAAAGATAGCGATTTACCTGAATAGGCATATCCGTGTCCTGCACTTGCTCTACTTTCAGCGTCTGCGTCTCAGTATAGAGGTTTCTAACTTTCTGGGCTGTGGCTGAGCATGTCATTGCGAAAGCCAACATGGTAAGTACAATCTGTTTCATAAGCATTTAGTTTTAATTGGTTGTTTACTTCCGACTGCAAATATAGTAAATTTCTGCTTATCTACCAACAAATAATGACGTTTTTTTATTTCAACTTTAAATATACTTCCTTCAGAGATTGCTCTGTGCCCACATTACCCGGGAAAATGATATAAGGGAACTGTGCTCCCATGACGCAAGGAACACTGTTGATGATCTGTCCCAAGACACGGGCTGAGGTGATGCATAATCCCTTTGTAAGGATGTCGTGAGAGGTGATGCCCCCCTTGCCTACAAGATAGGATGGGGTATAGGGCAGGCGACGGACAATTTCCACAAGGAAGTTGCTGATTTGCTGTCCTATATGCTGACGTTGGTTGGCATCCTCCAGACGTATTTCTTGGCGAGAAGTATAAATAACTGGTGTAAGATAGTTGTCAACAACCTGCTGGATAGTATCGAGTGTTTCGAGCATGAGGGCATCAGCATCGTTAATGATGCGTTGCACGTCAACTTCGATGGCACAGGTGCCTTCGGCCTGCAAGAGCTGTTCCAGTTGCTGAGTGGTCTTCTTGACATGTGAACCCACAACGAAACAACCCACTCCTTCCTGTTTTAAAATGTTTCGATCGAGTAGGGGAATATCAGCGATACCACTGATGGCCTTAGGAAGTGATGATGATGAGCGGATGATGATGTGTTCAGAGGTTTCCTTGCAAAGGATATGGGCTGCATAAGCTTTAAGCTCGTCGTAGCTCTGTGCATTCACAATCTCGTAATCGTTAGGATTAGCACCTTTCTCCTTGACATATTCTGTAAGCTCGCTATTATGATAAGCAAATACGTTATCGCGAGCAAACTCTGTCTCGCTGACGGGAATTAGCCTATCGCCATCTTGCATATAATGCATGCCATTGATGGTCACACGCCCTGCCTCGATAAATGCTGGACAGAAAGGCGTCTTTGGGTAAACGGTTTTCCCATGTTTGTGGAGCACAGCTCGCATGACGTCTGTTTCCAACGGGAAGTGACCGCGTAGGCAACTGTCACTACGGCTGACGATAATCAGACGATAACCATAATCCTCGTTGACTTTGACTACCATTTCCATGGCCTCACGTGTCACACGCTCAGCATCTTGGCGAGTCATGGCACGTGTATTGGTGAGAATATAGAAAAAGGGTTCTTGATCCTCAAAACCAAGGCGCACACTTTTCTCGTCCCAATGTGTAATCAGCAGACAGCCATGCACCGTCTGTATTCCTGTTGGGTCGTCATCAAGGACAACCATCTTCCATTTACTCATAGTTGATTGATATGTTGCATTTCACGTGCTTCTGCCGGAGTAGCAGGTTCACACCCCATCATACGAATCAGTGCAACCAACTTTTCGACTAATTCTGCATTGGTATGTGCACGTTTGCCTGGTGCGTAATAAAAGCTGTCCTCGAAGCCGACACGAACGGCTGAGGCTCCCATGCCAATTGCGCATGCCAGCATAGAAAAGTCTTTCATCGAGTCGTGAGTGATGCCCCACGTGGTATTAGGCTCCATTAGCGAACAAAGCATTGCCAAGTTGCGACCGGTAGCTGAGAGGTTGCTCGAGTTTCCTGGACCTACACAGAAGTTATAGTGTAATGGACGATGCAGCACACCTTCATCAGCCAGTCGTGTGGCGCACTCCACATGGCTCAGGTCGAAGAGCTCCATCTCTGGCACTGTGTTTGTCTCGTCCAGACGTTTGGCCCAGTAGCGCAGGTCGGGCATGGTGTTAATATAGACAGTCTCCCCAAAGTTTACGCTACCCATATTCAGCGATGCAACCTCCACCTCAGGGACATCCAGTGACACACAGCGCTCTGCCAGTGTCAGCGTAGACAAACCGCCTGTAGAACCCTGCACAATCATATCTGTTTCCTGACGGATTAATGCGATGGTCTGACGGAAGACATCCAGTTCAAATGTCGGATTTCCCTGTAAGTCGCGTGTGTGCAGATGCACCTCACAGGCTCCTGCCTTATAGCAGTTAATAGTGTCTTCTGCAATCTCCTCAGGTGTCAACGGATTCTTACATTCTGCAGGAATCTCTTTACCTACGTGGCATACAGGAGCCACGGTTACGATAATCTTTCTCATTATTCTGTCCTTATTGTATATAATAAGGACTCTCTATCCCTTGTTTTGTCATCAGGGATTCTATGCGACACTAAATCTTGTTGATATCCACGTAGCCGTGCATAACGGCATAAATAGTGAGAGCCGACACACTCTTCATGCCTAACTTGTCCATGATATTCTTGCGGTGGGTAATAACTGTGCTGAGTCCAATGTTGAGACGATCGGCTATCTCTTTGTTGATAAAGCCTTGGGCTATTAGCGACATGACTTCTATCTCACGGTCGGTCAGTATCTTTTGTTGTAGGAAGCGGGGCATGGGTGGCAGGTTGCGCCCATCGTGATGGGCATGTTGCTGTAGCATGAGCAACTGGCGAATCAACTGGGATTCAGGCTGATTGATGCAAAGCGAATGGAAATCGTGAAGTTGTGAGGTGTCATTGAGCGACAGGGTAAGCACAATGGTCTTACGTTGTCGTTCAAGGAAAAAACTACGGTGAGTCAACACGATGTCCATGGCCACAAAATAATGGGCGTACTGGTCTGGGTTTTCAGATTCCAGTTCGCTAAAGCTCCCAAAGGTGTCTACGGTCATGATGGGCATCACGTTTTGCAGTATTTGTTTGAGTCCTAATACTGCTAACGTGTTTGCGTCAATAATAGCCACTTTGGGCCTGCCAGGCATCCCGTGCTCCTTCATCAGCCTATCGGATTTCGAATAGGTTGAAGAATCCTGTCATTGTGAAGACCTTGCGGATTTCGTCGTTGATATTAGTGATGATTACTTTGCCACCTTTTGCAGATGCTTCCTTACGGATTGTCAAGAATAGACGCAGGCCAGAGCTACTGATGTATTCGAGTGGTGTGCAGTCAAGGGTAATCTCTTTGTCGGCATTCTCCAACAATGGGGTAATCTCTTTCTGGGCCTTTACTGCTGCTGGTGTATCCAAACGTCCACTAACAATGGCAGTCATGCCGCCGTTTCCTTCTTTGATATCAAATGTCATAATGTATTCCTTTTAATTCTATTAGGAATGAGTAATTAGGAAACGTGTCCCTAATTACTCATTTCTCATTCATATTACTTAATAAGAGCCTTGCGGGCAGCATTAATCTGCTCCTTCGTCTTTACCAGCTGCTCCTTCATCTCGGCAACAGTAGTGGCATTCAGTGCGTCGAGTGGTGCAAGAGCCTGAGCTACGGGCTCGATATCAGGATCGTACTGAGCCAGACGGTTGACAGCATCCAGAATCAGAACGATACGGAATGTAACGTTGGCAGCAGCCTCGTCATTGAAATTGCTGAGGAACTTATCTGAGTTCTGGTTAATGATATAGAGCTGCTCAACGAGTGCAGCAGAAGCCAACTGCCAGAAGTAGTTGATACGGCCGTTCTTCTCCATCTCGTCATAGAGAGTCGTTGTAGTCTCGAAGATCGTGTTTGCATCCTCAATGGCCTTGAACGAAGGATCGTTAATGTCAGAAGCCAACTTGGTAACAGCCTTCTCATAGTCCTCAGTAGGCATCTCGTAGAGAGCAGCAATCTTCTTGTCGACGCTTAGAGCACTCATGGTGCGATATTTCTCGGTGAGTGTTGTAGCTTCGTCTGCAACGCTGGCAGGCAACAGATAGTCGGGCTTAACCTGCTTCTCTTGCTTGGTCAGGCTGATACCGTCCTTACCCTCTTGCAGGAAAGGCAGAGTCTTCAGTTTACCCAGTTCAGAGGCAATGCTATCCATATGCATCTTGATGCTAGCCTCAATCTGCTGCTGTTCAAAACTCTTTACGCTGTCGACTGCTTCATCTGCCTGAGCACTCTTCTTACCGCCACAAGCAGCAAATGCAATAGCTGCAAAGGCAATAGCTAAAATTGATAATTTCTTCATTTTAATTTAAAATTTGAATTATTAATAATGTTAATGATAATATTCTTTGTTAATAGGATCACCATGATGACGCACATCAGCAGCAATACACCCGTATTGAACCATAGTGTCTTGACATGCCATGACCCAAGAATCTTCTCGCTGCTATAGAATGGTGCATTACCCATCGTACTTTGTGGAGTCAGATAGATGGCATACATGCGGGGTACGATGTAGTTGTCGACTACCTCAAGCATATGCCGCTGGTCGGCGCCCATCACGCAGTCTTCCAACTTAGTGTTATAGTTGTCGCGCTTTAGTTGCAGCAGGGCTTCCTTGCCGTTCTGGCGGATATAGTTGGCAACAAGGGCATCGGCTTTCAGCGTTATCTGATTACCGTGCTTTGACAACCAAGCCTCTGCATCATCCATGTACTGCTTGAGCGACTCGTAAGATTCATCGCCCTGATAGGGCTTCATATGGCAGAAGTCGGTCAGTTGTGGCAGGTTGGTACGGATAACCTCCATGTGGTCGACTTTCGCTTTCTTGCCTTGTTTCTGTTCGTCCTTCATGGTCTCCAGTTGTGACTGAAGCTCATAGAGTAGGCCGACGTTGTAATATTGTGTCTCGTACTTCTCTTTGTCGAGCTCAAAGAACTGACGCTCGTACTGGTTGTCAGTAAACGAGGTGACGGCCAGTGCTTCGTATGACCAGCGTGACGGTATCAGATTGCCTATCAGCGGGACATTTCCTGTGGTGCTCTTAGGTGTCAGGTCCGAGAAGCTAACCACCAGTCCGCACAGCAGAATCTGGGGGATGAGCAACATGGGGATACTGATATAGATGGCCACAACGGAGTTCAGACATTGGGACAGCAGCAGACCTGTCAGATTGGCCAGGAGGGCCGTCACAAACAGGATGAACCACCATGTCAGGAACATACCGTGTATGCCCATGATGGTATTACCGATGGCGATAAACAATAACGTCTGGATAAGCGATACACCAGCCATATAGATAATCTTCGACCAGATATAGCTGCTGTACGACAGATGGAGGAAACTCTCACGCTTTAGCAGGGCACGGTCCTTGATAATCTCCTCGGCACTACCGCTCATACCTGTAAAGGTAGCCACGATGACGGCCATAAAGAAGTAGCTCACCAGGTTCTTGTTATCCATGACCGAATAGCCTTCAGGTGGTGCATAGCGGGTCAGCATGGCACAGACAGCAGCCAGGACAGGAGCCTCCAAGAGGGTAATCAAGAGATACTGTACGTTGGTAATCTTGGTTTTGATGTTACGATGCAGGAAGATGGCAAACTGTTTCAGCACGCCAGGCTTCTTCTGGTCGGAAGGTGGTATGCTGCTGACTGCAGGCTTCGCCATTTCTTCTCGTTCCTTCAGATAGAGTTCGTGCCAGTCCTGAGGCTTCATCTTGCGCTCGTCCGACAGCTCACCATTACTGTTGAGCGCCTTCTCGTCGATGATGTTCAGCACGATTTCCGGATTCACGTTACCGCACATCGGGCAGGCGCTCGTCTCGGCATCGGCATAGTTGGCAGCCTCCTTGAAATAGGTGATGGCATCGATGGGGTTACCGTCAAATACGGGATAGCCGCCCTTGTCGAGCAACCACAGACGGTCGAACAGCTTATAGACATCGCTCGATGGCTGGTGGATGTTCACTACAATCAGCTTTCCCTTCAGCGTTTGTTCCTTCAGCAGGTTGATGACCTTTTCTGTATCTGCTGAAGACAAGCCCGATGTTGGCTCGTCAAGGAACAGTACGGCAGGTTCGCGAATCAGCTCCAATGCTATGTTCAGGCGCTTGCGCTGACCACCCGATATGTATTTGTTGATGGCTGAGCCAACCTTTAAGTCCTTAGCAGCATCCAGTCCCAAGTCCTTCAGCGTCTTCATCACGCGGCGGTCTATATCTTCGTCGGGCATGCCTTCGAAGCACAACTTGGCGGTAAACCACAGGTTCTGGTAGACCGTCAGCTCCTCAATCAGCAGGTCGTCCTGCGGCACAAAACCTATCAAGTCCTTGGCCTTGGGTTCGCTGATGTCGTGACCATTGATGGTGATACTACCTTCTTGAGGTCTCAGCGTGCCGTTGAGCAACGAGAGTAGGGTGGTCTTACCTGTTCCCGATCCGCCCATGATGGCCAATAGCTCGCCATTACGGAGCGTAAAGCTCAGGTTGTGCATGCCATTGTCGCTGTTAGGGAATCGGAAGTTGATGTCACGTCCACAGAACTCTACAGCCTGCACCTCGTTGTCTGTATGCTCGTATTTGCTGATGATGGACGAATAGTAGACCGGCTTGCCGCTCTTGCCTTTCAGTACGCTGCTCTGAATCCACACCTGATAGGCTCCTGACAATACGGGGACATCGTTGAGCAGGACGGTATCGCTACCCATGTAGGTAAACAGCAACAGGCCTGTAATAGGGTCAAGCAGGGTCTTCAGTTGACCGTCAAAGCCCTCTAACTCGTGCATCATGACATGCTCCGTGGCCTTGTTGGTGACAAAGTCCATGAAGTCCTGATACTGTGAGTCGGGGATGTTGAACTCCTTGGCCATGGTGCGGAACATGCTGTCCGTAAAGCCGTCATCGTCCGAACAGAACTCCAGAAGACGGAGCAACAGCAGGGCTTTCTCCGTGTTACGGATGTCTGTCTGCAGATTGGAACAGATGGCTGTAACGGTATTGATGGTATCCAGATCATCTGTCATCTCGTAGGCCATACGCATATCGCTGTAAAGGTCTACGTAGAGGTCTGTATTTCGTATACCGAAATGGTGACGCAAGTAATTAACGAGCATTTTCTTTGCCCGCTCCTCGTCCACCTGCTCTACCTTGCCAAATAGGGCAAACAGACTGATAAAACTTGATAATATGACGTCAGTCATTTCTTTATTAGACTTGCAAATATAGTTAAAAACTCAGACTATGCTCGTATGGTGGCAGTTAAAAATCTTTAAAACACCTCAAACAAGCTTCTTTCGGAGCGTTAAGACGTTCTTTCCGTCGATACGCTCGTAATTAATGCTGTCCATAATTTGCCTTACCAGATGGATGCCTAGTCCACCGATAGGCCGCTCTTCTGCCGAAAGTGTGGTGTCAACCTCCTTTTCTGCAGTCGGGTCGAAGGGGGTACCCCAGTCGCTGATAATGAACTTAAGACGATTGTCATTGGCCACGGCCTCAATGTTAACATTGCCCACCGTTCCTGCTGGGTATGCATAGCTCATGACATTAACCACAGCCTCTTCCAGTGCCAGGTTGATGCTCATCGTCGTGCTCATGTCGAAACCTGCAATTTCGCATACTTCATCGACGAAAGCTGCCAGTTGTGGCACTTCTTCAATGTCGTTAGGTAGAGTGATACTACGCTGCAACTTCATATCTTTTTCCAAGGGTTTAGTATACTGGATTGCTAACATGGTTAAGTCGTCACTCTGTACAGCGTTGCCAACAAACTGGCGTACAGCGCTAATCATCTGCTCGATGAGCACCTTAGGCTCGTGTGGCGCTTCTTTGGCGACATCTATCATGCGTTCCTCTTCGAATTGCTCGTGAACCGTATTCTCTGCTTCCGTCAGTCCGTCGGTATACAGGAATATGGTGGTGCCTAGGTCGATCGTCGTCTCCTGGTGGTCGAATTTCCATTCTGTCGTGACACCCAAGGGAATATTCGGATGACAAGGCAGCAGACCGATACGTTGTTCGCCTTTCAATAGCGGAGAGTTATGGCCTGCGTTACAGTAGCGCAGACGACCCGTAGGCAGGTCAAGAACACCCAGGAATAGCGTGACAAACATGTCCGACTCATTATTGTCGGCCATGGCGTTGTTCATGCCGTACATGATGCGGTCTGGCTGTGCCTCGCGATAGCTGATGGTACGGAACAGGGTGCGGATGACGGCCATGACCAGTGATGCAGGAACGCCCTTGCCGCTGACGTCTCCGATACAGAAGAACAGCTTCTCGTCGCGAATGTAGAAGTCATAGAGGTCGCCACCCACTTCCTTGGCAGGAGTCAGCTGTCCGAAGATTTCGATGTCGTTGCGGTCAGGATAGGGTGGGAATATCTTGGGCAACATCGACATCTGGATGTTCCGGGCAATGTACAGCTCGCTTTCTATGCGGCCTTTCTCTTCGTTGGCTGCTTTCGTCTCCTCTATCTGATGTACCAGCGATGTCTGCATCATCTTAAACGATTCATGCAGGCGCAGCATCTCGTCTTCCGTCTTGACGGTGGGCAGTTCGGCCGTGAGGTTACCTTTGGATATCTCGTCGGCAGAGTTTGCAAATTCCGTGATAGGCTTGGTCAGTCGACGGATGGCCTTCCGGCATGTTAGTCCGACGATAACGAGGCCAATAATCATGAGGGCAAAGAAGAAGCCGATAATGATTGTAACGGGATAGATGATCTCACTCATTGGAAGAACGGAGCAGATATACCATCCGCTGTGTTCTATCTCTGCGGGGAATATCAACATTCTCTCGCCTTTACCGTTCTTATATCCTACGATGTCAGTTTGACCGTCCAACAACTGCTCAGCCTTCTTTTCAGCATTCTTGCAACCTTGGTTCTTCAGATAGTCTACAATGTTGCGACTGGTTAGTTGCTCCTTGCCGGGACGGGTCAGGAAGGTGCCGTTGCGCGTGATGATGAAGTTATGGATGCTGTCCGAATCCAAGTCATCAGTTGTAAAGAACTCTTCCGTGAAGGTGCTGTCCAGCTGTGTGATGAGGTCTGACAGCCAGTCCAGTGCAATGTCGGCTGTCTGCACGGCATATATCTCGCCTTGGCTGTTGGTGAGGGGCTGTGAGTAGGTAATCATCATCACCTCGCCGCCGCCTTCGTCCAGATAGGGGTCTGACCATACACCCTTACCCGCTTGGATGGGCTTGGTATACCATTCCTGGTGTAGGTAGTCGTATTCTTTCGTGTTCAACTGCTTGGTGTGTATGCCCGTGCTGTCGTGATAGGCATAGGGCGAGAACGGTTCTCCCTTTCTGGGCTCGCAGTCTGGATTATAGGCTACGGCGGCACCCATGATGTTTGGATTCAGAGCCAGCAGGTGCTCTACAGCATAGAACTCACGACCTTCACGGTCGATGTTCTCTTCTACTTCAGGTCTGTTATTCGATATGGCTACTTCAACCGCTGAAAAAACATTGTTGATTTTCTCGTCGTACACCTCCATGTACAATTTGTAATAACCACTTAAGCCGACAACGCCAACAAGCCACATAACACCAAATATCAAAGCCAGAATGACGGTCATAATAACGGTCATCCAGCCCACTACACGCCATGTCAGTCTACCGGCAATGGTGTGCTCGCGACGGAACATCTTAGGCAGTTTCATGAGTCTTTAGCTTAAATATCCGTGCAAAGATACGACTTTTTCGTGTAATACTCTTCTTTTTCGTCTTTTTTTTTGTTTATATAGGGGATTTTTCATACCTTTGTGGGGAAAATATAAATCAAAGTACAGAAGAATGCTGAAAAAATATATCAAAATGGTGTGCCTCTTAGGCATGCTAAGTTTACCTGTTAGTGCTGACGACCATACCGAGTTTTTGGGCCTTCCCCTGTCGTTGTCTCCTTTGGAGATGATTGAGGAACTGAGTAACAGGGGTATGCAGCAGGAGGACAGCTCCAGCCTCTCAGGACGCATCTCTGGATTGAATGTCTGGCTCAATCTGTACAGCGACAACGACACGACGTCACTCAACTCGTTGATGCTCTCTACGCGTTACCAGCAGGGACGCACGCCACGTGACGACTACAAGAAGATGATGAAGTGGATGCGCCATCATTACGGTGCACCCCACTGGGAGTCCACCATCCGCGGCCATGCCTTTGCCCGTTGGTATGTGGGCTATGACCGCGACATCGTGATGATTGCTACTGCCAAGTCTACCGTCGACATTTGGTTCTACGATAACCACTCGAAGCGGAATATCGACTATTATGGCATCTTGAAATATTGTGAGCGCAATCCTTCTGACGAGGTGCCTTACTACACAGCGCGCGAGTGTGTCACCTGGCGCAGCAAATCGGTGCCTACAACGGCCAGAAAGACCGTTGCCCTGAAGGGTAAGGCAAAAAAGAAGGGTAGGGTTGTCAAGGCCAGCAAGAGCCGTCATCGCGCTAAGGCGAAGAGCAAGCGTCGCCGCCGTTAACTCATTCCATCGGGAACAGTCCGAAGAGCTTGGCATCAATCATGTCGGTCACTTGCTTCAAGTGCTCAGGATTGTCACCAAACTTACACGTGTCACCCTCCACAATGATGAGGTTCCCTTTGTAGGAAGCTATCCAGTCTTCGTAGCGCTTCTCCAAGCCCTGCAGGTAGTCCAGTCGCATGGTCTGCTCGTATTCGCGACCGCGTTTCTGGATTTGAGCCACAAGGGTGGGGATGCTGGCACGAATGTATATCATGAGGTCGGGCAGCTTCACTAGCGACATCATCAGGTCGAACAGGTCTTTGTAGTTATTGAAGTCACGGTCGGACATCATGCCCTGTCCGTGCAGGTTGGGTGCAAAGATGCAGGCGTCCTCGAAGATGGTACGGTCCTGGATGATGGTCTCCTCCGACTTCGATATCTCAACAACTTCCTTGAAACGCTTGTTCAGGAAGTATATCTGCAGATTGAACGACCAACGGGGCATGTCTGCATAGAAGTCTGCCAGATAGGGGTTGTTGTCTACGGGCTCAAAACGTGGCGTCCAGCCGTATCGGTGGGCCAAGAGCTTGGTCAGGGTGGTCTTGCCACTGCCTATGTTTCCTGCTATTGCGATGTGCATAGTATGATAAATTACGAATTATGAATTACGAATTACGAATGATGGGCTCCTCGGAATTCGGCATTTGGAATTCGGAATTGGCAAAGAGTCCGAAGAGTTCGCGGTCTATCTGGTCAATGATCTTGGCCAGGTCCTTGGGCTCGTGCTGGAAGTCGAGTCCGTCCTTCTGAATGGTCATCACGCGTCCATTGTACTTATTATATATAAAGTCGTCGTAGCGCTGATTCAGGTTCTCCAGGTATTCCAGCTTGATGGACTGTTCGTAGTCTCGTCCACGCTTCTGGATATTACCCACCAGATGGGGCACCGAGGCCTTCAGGTATATCATGAGGTCTGGCTGGTGCACCACCGACATCATCTGCTCGAACAGTTCCATGTAGGTCTCATAGTCACGCTCGGTCAGGTGGCCCATGGCCCTGTTGTTCTGCATGAACACGTAGACGCCCTCGTAGATGGTGCGGTCCTGGATGATGGTCTTCTCTGACTGCGATATGTCGATGAGGTCACGGAAACGTTCCTTCAGGAAATACACCTCCAGATTGAACGACCACCGGTGGATATCCCTGTAGTAGTCCTCCAGATAGGGGTTGTGGTCCACCGCCTCAAAGCGAGCCTCCCAGCCATAGTGCTTGGCCAGCAGCTCTGTGAGGGTGGACTTCCCACTTCCGATATTTCCAGCGACGGCAATGTACATTCCGTTGTTTTTTCGTTATTCCGTTATTCCGATAATCCGTTATTACGACAGGAATCCCAGCAGGGCACCGGCAGCCACGGCAGAACCGATGACACCAGCCACGTTGGGACCCATGGCGTGCATCAGCAGGAAGTTGTGGCGGTCGTACTCCAGGCCGAGGTTGTTCGAGATGCGGGCGGCCATGGGCACAGCACTCACACCGGCATTACCAATCAGCGGATTCAGCTTCTTGTCCTTCGGCAGGAAGACGTTCATCAGCTTCACGAACAGCACGCCGCTCATGGTGGCGATGATGAAGGCTCCGGCTCCGATGGCGAAGATGTAGATGGTGTTCATGGTCAGGAACTCAGAGGCTTGTGTGGAACAGCCTACCGTCAAGCCCAGCAGCATCACGACGATGTCGTTCAGCGCAGCACCAGCGGTCTTGGCCAGACGGGTAGTCTTACCGCTCTCCTTCAGCAGGTTGCCGAAGAACAGCATGCCGAGCAGAGGCAGACCGGACGGCACGATGAACGTCGTCAGCAACAGTCCCACGATGGGGAACAGGATGCGCTCCGTCTGCGATACCTCGCGGGCGGGCTTCATCTTGATGAGGCGCTCCTTCTTCGTGGTCAGCAATCGCATCAGAGGGGGCTGAATCAGCGGTACCAGTGCCATATACGAGTAGGCACACACGGCGATGGCACCCATCAGGTTCGGGCTCAGCTTCGACGACAGGAAGATGGCCGTAGGACCGTCGGCACCACCGATGATGGCGATACCTGCCGCCTGGTTGGGTTCAAAGCCCAGCGCCAGCGCAAACATATAGGCACCGAAGATACCAAACTGTGCGGCAGCACCAATGAGCATCAGCTTCGGATTCGCCAGCAGGGCCGAGAAGTCCGTCATGGCACCAATGCCCAGGAATATCAGCGGCGGATACCATCCCTGCCGCACACCCTGATAGAAGATGTTCAGCACGGAGTTGTCCTCATATAGTCCAATCTCCAGTCCGGCATCGGCACGGAAGGGGATATTTCCTAATATGATACCCAGTCCGATGGGTACGAGCAGCAGGGGCTCGAAGTCCTTCTTGATGGCCAGCCAGATAAAGAAGGCGCCTACTACTATCATGATGAGGTTACCTGCCGTCACGTTGGCAAAGCCCGTGTACGTCAGGAACTCATTGAAGTTTTCTACGATAAAGTTTGTAAATCCCATAATTATCACTTATCACTTATCACTTCTCGCTTCTCACTTACCCAATGGTCAGCATGACTGCACCTTCCATGACGGTATCGCCTTGATTCACAAGCACAGAGGTAACGGTACCGGCTGTCTCGGCCTCGATGTTGTTCTGCATCTTCATGGCCTCCAGCACGATGACGACGTCGCCTATGCCAACCTTGTCGCCCACCTTGACGTTGATGGCGTTAATGGTACCGGGCAGCGGGGCCTTGATGGCTGTACCTGCACCGGCGGCGGGGGCAGGACCCGCAGCTGATGCTGCAGGAACAGTGGCCTGCGGTTTTCCCGCGGGCGTGGGCTGAGCGGGAGCGGGCTGCGCAGCGGGGGCTGCACTTGCCGTGCGCTTGGTGGCTGCCAGAGCGGGGTGCTTGGCGGCGTTGATGGGTTTCTGCATCTCTATCTCGAAGGGGATGCCGTTGACGTTGACTTTGGCTATTTTGCCTTCTACCTCGGCGATTTCTACCTCGTAGTCTACGCCTTGTACTTTATATTTATATGTTTTCATTGCTTAATCTTTAAAAGTTGGAATTGTTGGAGCATTGTGTTTGGTGGGGATGAGCGGCTCGTGCAGATGGGTCATCTGGCTGTACTCGTCGTCCCAGCCCGTATCCTTCGGCTTGATGGTGATGACGCCCGACTCCACGTCGTGGATGTCGTCCTCGTACTGGCGCAGGGCCAAGCCGATGACGGCCATGTACACCTCTCTGTCGATACCCTTCGTGTCGAAACCTTCCTTCAGCATGACACCCGTCTTATGGCCTACCTCCATCGTCTTCTCCACCGTCTTGGTAATGGGCTTGATGGGCTGCTTGTTCGCCACCTTCTTCGCCGTCTCAGTGTGGCGCATCAACATGCCGAACAGGGTGAACGTGATCCACAGCAGGGCCAGACAGGCAAAGACGATGCCCATGGCCATGATGGCCATACCGAAACCGTGCGGGTCTTCACGCTTGAATTTAGCCACCTTCGACTCGCTGACCACCGTCTGGTTCTGGATGCCTACCGTCACGCGGTCGGCCGACTTCACTTCCCAGTCCTTGGCCGTGCCGTTGTTGGCAATGCGGGCATACGACTGGTCGGCCTCCAGGGCAGGCACCGTGACAGAGTCGATGAGCTGTGTGGCATTACCGTTGTACAGGGCTATCCACGTGGGTGCCGTCGCGTTGACCTTGGCCGACAGGTGCAGGGCGCCTTTGTTGGGCTGGCTACCCAGTTGGAACACAATGATCTGCTGTCCGGAGAGGTTTGTGCGCCCGTCGCCATTGGGAATCTGGCTCATGAGCTTCACGCGTTCCGGCACGCTCATCTTCTTGTCCAGCACGGAGCGGTCGGTGGTCACATACATGCCACGGATGTTGTACGTCGAGTGCGAGATGTTGGCAATCTCCAGCAGGGCGTTCCGCGTTCCGTGTTCATCAATCAGGCTCGTCTCGTTCTGCGTGACGACCTCGTTCAGCTTGATGCTGGCATCCATCTGGGCCATCATCGGTAGGGAGGTCAGTGCAAGGAACGAACCTAACAAGACTTTTTTAATTTTCATCGTTGTATTATTATATAGCTTTCTCTGATTTTTCGATATCGCGTGCAAAATTACAAAATAAATCGCACAATCCAAACATTTTTGTGCAATTATTTTTGGACCGTTAGTAAAAAAGCAGACCGCAAGGCCTGCTTTCTCTTACTTAGGCTTATGCCTAGGGCGCACGCTTTAATCACCGTCGTCCGGGTCGATCTCCGTGTCGCCGCCTACGGGCAGAGGACCGCCGCCACCGCCGTTGTCGCCGCCATTGCTGGGTGCTGCCGCCTCGCGCAGGTCGCTGATAAACTTCGACAGCGGCGTCAGCTCGTCGTACAGCTTCTTCTTCGTC
>CACWOS010000030.1 GCA_902762565.1 uncultured Prevotellaceae bacterium | reverse complement strand
ACCTCCTGTACTGAACCTTCGCAGAGCATGGCGAAACCAGTCTGACGGCAAGCCATCACGTCCTGGTGGTCACCGAAGATACACAGAGAGTGAGAAGCCAGCGTACGAGCAGAAACGTCGAATACGCAAGGAATCAGCTCACCTGCAATCTTGTACATGTTAGGAATCATCAGGAGCAAGCCCTGAGAAGCTGTGAAGGTGGTAGTCAGGGCACCAGCCTGCAGCGAACCGTGAACGGCACCGGCAGCACCAGCCTCAGACTGCATTTCCTGCACACTTACGGTCTGACCACCACGGGCAGCCCATTCGTCAACGTGCTCAGCCATAGGTGAGCTCGGGGTGATGGGGTAGATAGCAGCTACCTCCGAGAACATGTAACTCACGTGAGCCGCAGCCTCGTTACCATCACAGGTGATAAATTTCTTTTCTTTAGCCATTTGTTTAGAATAGATAAAATGTTAAAAATATAATCTAAATTATCAATTTTCAATTCTCAATTTTCGATTAGTACAGGAATCCCAGAAGCCACAGAGGAATCTGATTGTCCTTGCCGATTTCAGTATTATAACGGGCATAAATCGTATCGGGCATGTACCTTATCTTATTTGTAGAGGTAGCATCGCAGATACGGAATTTCTGATGTCCATCGACGATGTAATAGTTGTCGTGTCCATTCTGATTGACCTTATGATCCTTCCACAGCGAATTGACGAAGAAAGTCTCCATAGCCGTCTGCTTCTCTACATGAATAGGGTAGATGGCATAGAGCAGGTTAGAATTGTGGAGCATCACCTTCGATGGTTTCTTGGGGAAGTCCTCGCAAATGGGATAAATCATGTTTAACAGACGGGCGTCGGTCAGGTATTTGATGTAATTCATGACCGTAGCACGACTGGTCTCGATGTCGCCAGCCAGTTTCGATACGTTGGGAGCCTTTGGGCCTTCCTCAGCCAACATGTAGAACAGCTTCTTAATCTTCGTCAGATACTTCAGCTCTATTTGCTTCACCAGCAGAATATCCACCTCAGTCATCATATTCATGGTCTTCAGCAGGTTCTCGCTATAGTTGCGCTGCTCTTGGAAGAAGGGATAGAAACCGTGATGGATGTAGTCTTGAAAGTAGCGGTTGGGCTGTACCTTCGGAAGAATCTGCTTGATGATACGCTCGTGGTCGTGCAGAATCTCTTCCAACGAATACGGACGGAACGTGTTGCCTGTCAAGAGATTGATGAACTCGCGGAAAGAGAAACCACGCAGGTTGTACGATTTCACGATACCATTCAGCTCAGGATTCTCTTCTTTCAAGCGCATCACGCTAGACCCCGTGAACACAATCTTCAGTTGCGGATAGAGGTCGTAGCACTTTCGCATCTCCTGCGACCAATCAGGCTGTTTGAACACCTGGTCAATCAATAAAACGCGACCGCCGCGCCTGCAGAATTCACCTGCAAACTCGGCGATACCGTGCCCCTGAAAATAGAAGTTGTTCATATTGACATACAGACACTGACGGTCGTTGATGTCAAAACGTTCCTTAGCGTATTGAAGCAGGAAGGTCGTCTTTCCGATACCACGCGTACCCTTGATGCCAATCATGCGGTCGTTCCAGTTTATCTCATCCATCAGGGTGCGACGAACAGGTGCATTAACGTGTTCAACTAGATAGCGATGTGTACGAAAGAATGCTTCCATCAAATATGATTTGCTTTAAAAACGACTGCAAAGGTAGTAAAAAAATCCCAAATTGCAAAGCCGAGATAGCAAAATCTTTCTTTAAGCCTCAATTTTATACTTTCTTAACTAAATACTACGGTCAATCCTGCCATTACTATCGAGACCATCGACATCAGTTTAATGAGGATGTTCAACGACGGACCTGACGTATCCTTGAACGGGTCGCCTACGGTGTCGCCAACGATGCAGGCCTTGTGGGCAAACGAACCCTTACCGCCAAAAGCACCTTCCTCAATGTTCTTCTTGGCGTTATCCCATGCACCACCGGCATTGGCCATGAATACGGCTAGCGTGAAACCACCAGCCAGACCGCCTACCAACAAGCCGAGAACACCAGCTACGCCGAGAATGATGCCCACGACGATGGGGATGATGATAGCGAGGATAGAGGGCAGAACCATCTCGTGCTGAGCGGCACGTGTCGATATCTCTACACAGCGACCATAGTCGGGTGTGCCTGTACCTTCGAGAATGCCTGCAAGCTCACGGAACTGACGACGCACCTCCTGTACCATCTTCTCGGCTGCACGACCCACGGCCTCCATTGTCATACCACAGAACAGGAAGGCTGCCATCGCACCGATGAATGCACCTACGATGACGCGGGGGTTCATGAGGTTTATCTGGTAGTAGTTCATGAAGTCGGGAATAGTAGCATCAGCAGCGTTGATGGTTTGTCCGGCTACGTTGGTCAGTGTCTCGCCAGCGCGTTCCATTGCAATTTTGATTTCCTCGATGTAAGAAGCCAGCAGGGCCAGAGCCGTCAGAGCTGCAGAGCCGATGGCAAACCCCTTACCCGTAGCTGCCGTCGTATTACCAAGAGCATCGAGGGCATCTGTACGGTGGCGTACCTCTTCGCCTAACTGGCACATTTCTGCGTTACCACCAGCATTGTCGGCAATAGGTCCATAGGCATCGGTAGCCAGCGTAATACCAAGTGTTGACAGCATGCCTACGGCAGCGATGCCAATACCATAAAGACCGTGTGACAGACTTGACGATGACATTGATAGGTCGAAACCATTAGCACAGAGATAGCTCATCATGATAGCAGCCCCAATGGTTATGACGGGGATGCACGTTGAAATCATGCCCGTACCGATACCTTTTATTATAACGGTAGCGGCACCTGTCTGACCTGCTTCGGAAATTTTCTGGGTGGGTTTATACGAGTGAGAGGTATAGTACTCCGTAGCTTGTCCGATAATGACACCAGCAGCCAGACCGCTGATGACAGAAAACGAGAGACCCAGCCAATTCTCAATGCCCAAAAGGTAAAGAATGGCGAACGTGGCAATGGCAATGAGGAATGCACTGACGTTAGTTCCTACTGACAGCGAGCGCAGCAGGTCCTTCATCGTAGCACCTTCCTTCGTACGGACGAGGAAAATGCCTAAGAGTGAGAGGAACACACCTACGGCAGCAATCAGCATCGGTGCAATGACAGCTTTCAGCTGAATCTCCAGTCCGGCTACGCCAAAGGCTGCAGCGCCAAGGGCAGCCGTAGACAGAATAGAACCACAATACGATTCGTACAGGTCAGCACCCATACCGGCAACATCACCTACGTTATCACCTACGTTGTCGGCAATCGTTGCAGGGTTGCGTGGGTCGTCCTCTGGGATATCGGCTTCCACCTTACCCACAATGTCGGCACCTACGTCGGCAGCCTTCGTATAAATGCCACCACCAACGCGAGCAAACAGTGCCTGCGTCGAAGCACCCATTCCGAATGTTAGCATCGTTGTAGTAATGGTGATGAGCGCCATCTTGTCGTCGGTATAGACGAACGACAGCGCATAGAACCAGCAGGCAATATCCAACAGGCCCAGACCCACCACCGTTAGTCCCATAACGGCACCTGAGCGGAAAGCAACTTTCAGTCCACCGTCCAGACTCTGACGGGCCGCATTGGCCGTACGAGCCGAGGCGTAGGTGGCTGTCTTCATACCGAAGAAACCTGCCAAACCTGAGAATAGACCGCCTGTCAGGAAGGCAAACGGCACCCAGGGGTTCTGTACATGGAGTACGTACGCCATAAATGAGAATAAGGCGCAAAGAACGACGAAAACGATAGCTACGACCTTATACTGCTGTTTCAGATAGGCCATTGCTCCTTTACGTACAAACAATGCAATTTCACGCATACGCGGCGTCCCTTCGTCTGCCGTCATCATACTCTTAAAGAAATACCAAGCCATGCTCAATGCCACAATAGATGCAACGGGTACCAGCCAGAAAACTGAAGGAATGTTCATAACATTTTAACGATTTTAGATAGTTGTGTTCTTTAATTAATAGTGTCAATTTCTCACTTTCTGCAAAGGTAAGCATTTTTTTGCTTTTTCGCTTACATTTTCTGCGCTTTAACTCCCTTTAACTGCATAAGCCGATAAAAACTCGATATTTATTCGTACTTTTGTCGCCAAATTCAAAAATAAAGGCAGATGACGCTACATATATTTAATCCGGAACACGACATTGCGCTGGCCTCGAACCTGAGCAACTTCACAGCACCGCATGCGGGTCGACAGTTGCGCAACGACCTAGGTTTCCTGCCTGCGCTGTGGGCGGAAGATGGCGATCAGATATTGGTGGAACATGAGGAATCAGCCATAAAGGCTTATTATCGTGTGTGCCATCGGTTGGAGAAACTGGGAATAACGGCCTCTCACTCGTCGAGAAGCGTACAGTTGCTTAGCAAGAAACGGCCTTTCTCTCATCAAGAAACGGCGCGTATTCAACCGTGGGGTTGGGATAAAGCCATTAGACGAGAACTGGAACGCATGGGCTTTTCAGAGCCATTGCTGCCTACAATGGAACTAACAGAAAGGATTCGAATGTTGTCGCACCGTCGGACATCGGCACAGCTGTTGCCTCAATTGCAGACAGAGGGTACAGTTGGCGAGGCATTCGAATGTACGACGTACGATGAGGTTGCGGAATTGCTAAACCGCTATGATCGACTGGTGTTGAAAGCCCCTTGGTCGTCGAGTGGGAGAGGGGTACGGTTCTGCGACGCTGCGCGTCTAGTGAATGGTGAAGAATTAGTAATGAAGAATTGGGTGCGCAACGTCATTAATACGCAAGGCAGCATGATGGCCGAGCCATATTTTAATAAAGTGAAGGACTTTGGCATGGAGTTTAGTGCTGATGATGAGGGACACATCCACTACTTGGGACTGTCGTTATTTCATACCGTCAATGGTGCTTACGAAGGGAATACACTGGCAACAGAAAGTACTAAGATGGGAATAATAAGTCGTTACATACCAGTTAATTTGCTAGAAAATATAAAGCAAAACATTATATCGAAATTGAACCTTGACGGTTACGTAGGTCCCTTTGGCGTAGACATGATGATTTGCGCCGCTGAGCGACTAAAAGATAACGAGAAAACGACAAACGACAAACGCTGTCTGCTCCATCCATGTGTGGAGATTAATCTACGGCGGACGATGGGACATGTAGCGCTATGTATATCGCCCACAGATGATGACATCCGAGGAGTAATGCGCGTGATATATGATGATAATCACTACAAACTAAAGATAAACAAGCTACGATGAAGACGTGCTTAGTATTCGAAGGTCCCGAATTCGCTCTTGATGGTCAGGCTCTTCTGGCCTTCCTCAATATGACCTACAATCTGGGCATCGATATTAAATGATTTCGAGAGGTCTATGACTTGTTTTGCGATTTCAGGACGGACGTAGATCTCCATACGGTGGCCCATATTGAAAACCTGGTACATTTCCTTCCAATCGGTACCTGAACACTCATGAATGGCACGGAAGAGTGGGGGAACGGGGAACATATTGTCCTTTACCACTTTACAATTATCGCTAACGAAGTGGAGTACCTTAGTTTGGGCACCACCCGTACAGTGCACCATACCATGAATTTCGGGGCGCAGCTCGTCTAGTAGACGCTTGATGACGGGAGCGTAGGTACGGGTGGGAGAGAGTACAAGCTGGCCAGCATTGATGGGAGAACCATCAACAGCATCGGTAAGTTTATACTTTCCGCTATACACAAGCTCATCGGGCACAGCGTGATCGTAGCTCTCAGGATAATTCTCAGCCAGATACTTGGCAAAGACATCGTGGCGGGCTGAGGTCAGTCCGTTGGAACCCATACCACCGTTATAGCGCTTCTCATATGTAGCCTGACCTGTAGATGACAGACCAACAATGACGTCACCCGGACGGATGTTTGCATTGTCAATCACGTCGGAACGCTTCATACGACATGTGACCGTACTGTCAACAATAATTGTTCGGACTAAGTCACCTACGTCGGCAGTCTCACCACCAGTAGGATAAATGCCGATACCCATATTGCGAAGTTCTGCTAGCAGCTCGTCGGTACCATTGATGATGGCAGAAATAACCTCACCAGGCACCAGCATTTTGTTGCGACCAATAGTAGAGCTGACCAGGATATTATCTACAGCACCTACGCAAAGGAGGTCGTCAGTATTCATCACAATAGCATCTTGAGCAATGCCCTTCCATACAGAGAGATCGCCAGTCTCTTTCCAATACATGTAGGCAAGACTCGACTTGGTGCCTGCGCCATCGGCGTGCATGATGTTACAATAATCAGGATCGCCTCCTAAGATGTCAGGAATAATCTTGCAAAATGCCTGAGGAAAAATACCTTTGTCGATGTTCTTAATGGCGTTATGTACGTCCTCTTTTGCAGCACTGACACCGCGCATCATATAACGATTGTCCATAATTTCTTTATTATCTCAAATTTCTCTAACTTCTTTAACTTCTATTTTTCATGCCAGAATTCCCACGAAGCAAAAGCCTGAAGGAGTAGCATTTCAAGTCCGTTTTTGGTTTGGGCACCGTACTGTGCACCACGTTTCATGAAGAGCGTCTCATCGGGATTATAAATAAGGTCGTATAGAATAGTATGTTGATCCATAGCCTCATAGGGCAGAGCAGGACACTCCTCTGTCTTTGGGTACATGCCAAGTGGAGTGCAGTTGACAATAACATTATACTCCTTGACCACTTCGGGGGTAATCGTCGGATACTGGATAGTGCCTGGACGTTCGTAGCGGCTAACAAAAACGGTCTCCAGTCCAAGATTACGGAGCCCGTAGTCGATGGCTTTCGATGCACCACCGGTACCAAGTATAAGTGCTTTTTTGTGCCACTTCTTATCGAGCATGGGTTCGATGCTTTGTGTAAAGCCGATGACGTCAGAGTTGTACCCCTTAAGCTTAATCTCATTACCCTGGTGTGTGACGCGAATCACATTAACGGCACCAATGGCACGGGCTTCAGGCGAAACACTGTCGAGGAAAGGTATAACTTTCTCCTTATAGGGAATTGTCACATTCAGGCCCCGTAAGTTGGGGTTTGAGTCAAGAACTTCAGGGAGTGCATCGATAGTTGGAATCTCAAAATTCTCATATACGGCATCGATGCCTTCATCCTGAAATTTCTGGTTGAAGTAACTAATGGAAAACGAATGTCCAAGAGGGAATCCTATAAGTCCGTACTTATCCATAATCAAAACTATTTGTGGTTATTTGGTTGCGAAATACATGGTGCAGATACCAAACGTCAGTCGTTTGAACTTGGCATCAGAGAAGCCAGCCTTCTTCAGAATCTCAACCATCCGCTCACCCTGTGGGAACGCATCGATGGTCTTGGTGAGGTAAGAGTAGGCGCTGGTGTCCTTGGAGATGAGTCGTCCGTAGACGGGCAGTACCGTATGTGAATAGATGTGGAACAGCTGGCGCATGGGGAACTTCACGGGTGTAGTCAGTTCCACGATGCTGAGGTGTCCACCAGTCCGTAGCACGCGACACATCTCGCGCAATCCAGCATCGAGGTCAGCAAAGTTGCGGATGCCGAAGGCAGCGGTTACGGCGTCAAAGTTTTCATTATTATATGAAAGGTGTGTGCAGTCCTCTTTCTCGAACGTCACCACGTTCTCTAGCCTGAGGGCTTTCACCTTCTCGCGACCAATCTGCATCATTCCCTCGCTGATGTCAGCACCCACCACACGTTGGGGGTGCAACATCTGAGTGGCAAGGATGGCAAAGTCGCCTGTTCCGGTGGCTATGTCGAGCAGCGACTGGGGCTTGTATGGTGCTAGGGCCTTAATGGCCTTCTTGCGCCAGCCCTTGTCGATGTCCCACGACAGACGATGGTTCAGTTTATCGTAGGTGGGAGCAATGTTGTCGAACATTTGCTCCACCTGCGAGGCTTTTTCACCATCGTGATATGGGGTTATCTTCTCCTGCTCGTACATGTCTTTGTTCTGTTATCTTGTTTTCAGCCACTCGCCGACGTTCTTCTCAATACGCGCAGCGATATCGTCAGACTCCGTAGCCTTGTCGAATTTCTCGCCTACGATGTGTTCGTAGAGTTCAATGTAACGATCTGAAACGCTCTCGGCATACTCGTCGGTGATTTCTGGCATCACCTGTCCGGGCTCATTCATGAAGTTGTGCTCAATGAGCCACTGGCGCACGAACTCCTTCGAAAGCTGGCGCTGGGGCTCACCCTTAGCCAACTTCTCCTCGTAGCCATCGGCATAGAAGTAACGACTGGAGTCGGGGGTATGAATCTCGTCGATGAGGTATACCTTACCATCGCGCTTGCCAAACTCGTACTTCGTATCTACCAGAATGAGACCACGCTTGGCGGCAATCTCCTGTCCGCGAGCGAAAATCTTGCGAGTGTAGTCTTCCATGATGGCATAGTCCTCGGCAGAAACGATACCCTGGGCAATGATCTCTTCCTTCGAGATGTTCATGTCGTGACCCTCGTCAGCCTTAGTAGTCGGGGTGATGATAGGCTCGGGGAAACGCTCGTTCTCCTTCATACCGTCAGGCAGCTTCACACCACACAGTTCACGGCAGCCGTTCTTATACTCACGCCAAGCAGAACCCGTCAGAATAGAGCGGATAATCATCTCCACACGGAAGCCCTCGCATTTCAAGCCTACGGTGACCATAGGGTCGGGGGTAGCCAGTTTCCAGTTTGGACAGATGTCGGTAGTGGCATCAAGGAACTTCGCGGCAATCTGGTTCAGAACCTGGCCCTTGAAGGGGATGCCCTTTGGCAGTACGACGTCGAAAGCAGAGATGCGGTCGGTGGCCACCATCACCATCAGGTCGTCGTTGATGTTGTACACATCGCGTACCTTTCCTTGGTACACGCTCTTCTGTCCCTCAAAATGGAAATCAGTCTTTGTTAATGCTTTCATTTTTATTGTTGTTTTTTTTATCGAATTTCTCATATGCATTGACGATACGTGTCACCAGCTTGTGACGAACGATATCTTTGCGATTTAACTCGACGATATCGATACCCTCGACGCCATTCAGTATCTCAAGGGCTTCAACAAGTCCTGACTTTTGTGAACGGGGCAAATCTATTTGGGTCATATCTCCTGTAATAATCATCTTGGTATTCCAGCCCATACGTGTGAGAAACATGCGTATTTGTTGGGGGGTCGTATTCTGAGCCTCGTCAAGAATAACAACAGCATCACTCAGAGTTCGTCCACGCATAAAAGCCAACGGAGCTATCTGGATGACATGTTTCTCCATCATATCCTGTAGTTTTACCTGCGGCAACATATCTTCCAGAGCATCGTAAAGCGGTTGGAGGTAAGGGTCAATTTTATCCTTCATATCACCAGGCAGAAACCCTAATTTCTCACCAGCTTCCACAGCCGGACGCGAGAGAATAATTTTCTTAGCAGTCTTCTCTTTGAGAGCTTTAACGGCTAATGCAATGCTTAGATATGTCTTTCCTGTACCAGCCGGACCAACGGCAAATATCATGTCGTTATCGTTAAAGGCATCTATCAGCCGCTGCTGATTCTCGCTGCGAGCTTTAATAGCTCTGCCCGACATAGAATAGCATACCACACCTTCGGGCACTTCGTCTTTAGTGCGCTTGCCTTTTAGTATATCAAGGATATCCTCCTCAGTCAGGGCGTTGAACTTCAGCACGTGTTGACGTAACTTCTCGGAGTTTTCTTCAAAAGAAGCCATCTGTTCCTCGTCGCCCAAAATGCGAATCACATTGTCGCGAGCAACAATGCGCAATTTGGGATATAAGGCACGCAGCATCTGTAAGTGCTGGTTCCCTATACCGTAGAACACCACAGGATCAATATCCTCTAATATTATATGCTTTTCTATCAAAATAACGTTATTTTCTGAATATGGCTGCAAAATTACAAATAAAAAATGGACTAACCAAAAGGTTAGCCCACTTTTCTTATGCTCATTTTTACTTTCTTACCTTAATCTTTAAAGGATTGTCTTCACAGCTTCCAGCATGCCCTTATCCTGAATCAGGTCAAGGAACATCTTTACCATAGCGTTCAGACCAGCGACCTTATTCAAATCTTCCTGCCAGATAAACTCGGCACCAAGTACTCCGTCGGTCACCTTCTGTGTATCGCCAGTAGCCCACAGTTCCTTCAGCAGAGCCATGATCTTCTCATCGTCGTTGGGGATGATTTCTGCACCGTCAGCACGCTTACCACCCTTGTAGTAAGTGATGATGGCAGCCAGACCGAAGACCAGACCCTTAGGCAGCTCACCCTTGCGCTCCAGATAGGTCTTCACGCCGGGCAAGTCACGAGCTTGGAACTTGGGGAACGAATTCAGCATGATGCTGGTTACCTGGTGGTCTACGAATGGGTTGTCGAAGCGCTCCAGTACGTCGCCAGCAAACTTCTCCAGCTCCTCCATAGGCAGGTCGAGGGTCTGCATCAACTCGTCGAACTGTACCTTGTGGATATACTTTGAAATTATCTCGTGGTTGCAAGCATCACGAACGATGTTGACACCGCTCAGGAATGCAACGGGACTCAGTACGGTGTGCGGGCCATTCAGCAGGGTAACCTTACGCTTGTGGTAGGGCTCCTCTGATGGCTTGTCTGCGGGGAACTCGTTGGCAACCTCCTTTGGAGCCTCGATAACCCACAGGTGGAAGTTCTCGGCCTGTACTACCAAGTTGTCGCGATAGCCAACTTTCTCCTGGATTTGGGCAATCTCCTTGCGGGGGAAGCCTGGAACAATACGGTCTACGAGGGTAGCGTATACGCCGCAGCACTCGTCAAACCACTTCTTGAAGTCAGCAGGCAGCTGCCACAGCTCAATGTACTTGTTGATGCAATCCTTCAGCACGTGACCATTCAGGAAAATCAGCTCACAGGGGAAGATGATCAGACCCTTCGTGGGATCACCGTTGAAAGTCTGGTAACGACGATACAACAACTGAACCAGCTTGCCAGGATAGCTTGAAGCGGGCTTGTCCTCCAGCTTGCAGGCGGGGTCGAAAGCAATACCTGCCTCTGTGGTGTTCGAAATTACGAAGCGAATCTCGGGCTGGTCAGCCAGTGCCATGAAGGCATCGTTCTGAGAGTAGGGATTCAGTGCACGACTAATGACGTCAATACGCTCCAGCGTATTGACGGGCTTGCCGTTCTCACGACCCTGCAGGTTTACGTGATACAGGCAGTCCTGACCGTTGAGCCACTCAACCATACCCTTGTCAATAGGCTGAACAACAACCACAGAACCATTGAAATTGGTCTTCTGGTCCATGTTCCAGATAATCCAATCCACAAACGCGCGAAGGAAATTACCCTCACCAAACTGAATCACCTTTTCAGGCATTACGCTCTTTGGAGCGAATTTTTTGTTTAACGGTTTCAACATACTTGTTATATTTTATAATAGTTTGTTTTAATTTGCTGCAAAGTTAATGAATATTTTTCGAATAACGTATCAATTTTACGTATTTTATCACGTTAACGTTTGCAAAAGACGTTTCATTGCTTCATAAGATACGCTTTGAAGTCTGCAAAATCTTTCGACATTTCTACACTCTGCTTCTCACCCTCCATAAAAGCACGCAGACGAGCAGGGATGTCAATGTTGATATTAAGGATGTCGTCGACCTTCTCTTTGAACTTGGCAGGATGGGCTGTCTCGCAGAAGACGCCGATTTCACCAGGTTTCAAATTTTCTTGAAGGGCGCGATAACCGCAAGCGCCGTGAGGATCAAGTATATAGCCTGTTTCATTATAGCATTGCCGCATAGCTTTCTTGATCTGTTCATCGCTGTAGGTCGCACCATAAATAAGGTTACAAATACGGTGGTGTGTAGCCTCCTCAACCAACGCGCCATTTTGCGAGTAAAGGTTCAGAATGCGTGCGAAGTTCGAGGGATCACCGACATCCATCGCGTTGGCCAATGTCTGTACCGAAGCCTTGGGCTCGTACTTGCCTGTCTGCAAGTACTTGTAGAAAATGTCGTTGGCATTATTAGCGGCAATGAATCGCTTGATGGGCAGACCCATCTCGTGACCAAAGAGTGCCGAACAGATATTGCCGAAGTTACCGCTGGGTACGCACATCACGAACTCGTCGGCTAGATCTAAGGCCTTCATTCGCGCGTATGCATTAAAATAATAGAACGCCTGCGGGAGGAATCGAGCGACGTTGATGGAGTTGGCCGATGTTAACTTCATGTGTTTATTTAGCTCTTCGTCCATAAACGCCGACTTCACTAGAGCCTGACAATCGTCGAAAACGCCATCAACCTCGATGGCGGTGATGTTTTTACCCAACGTAGTAAACTGGCACTCTTGAATAGGGCTTACCTTTCCTTTAGGATAGAGCACATAGACGTGGATGCCTTCCACACCTAAGAAGCCGTTAGCCACTGCGCTCCCTGTGTCGCCGCTGGTAGCTACTAGTACGTTCACCGTTCTGTTTGCTGCGCGTTCAGAACCACCTCTGCGCAGGAAATATCCCAGCAGTCGCGCCATAAACCTGGCACCCACATCCTTGAAGGCGAGCGTAGGACCGTGAAATAGTTCCAACGTATAGATATTGTCCTTGACCTTCACTACGGGACAGTCAAAGCTCAGCGTGTCGAAGACGATATCCTGCAACGCATCCCCATCCACATCTTCTCCAAAGAAATTGCTGGCTACGTTATAGGCTATGTCTTGGAACGACATATCCTGAATGTTTTCGAAGAAAGCCTTGGGCAGTTTCTCTATACGCTCTGGCATGTAGAGACCGCGATCCTCTGCCAGACCCTTCACTACGGCCTTCTGCAGGTCGGCCATAGGTGCTTTACCATTTGTGCTGTAGTATTTCATATGCTCATAAATGTTTTCATGAATTCGTTGAGTTTCAGTAGACCGTAGGCACCGCTGACGCAAGACACCTCGTCGTACTGCTGTACGCTGTCGGGGGTCATTCCTTTGTGCCAAATCAGGAACGGCACGGGTTGACCCACGTGGATGCGCTGTTCGACAGGTGTCAGGTGGTCGGGCAACACGGCGATGCACACATCTTTATCTTTCATCTTATTATATATAGGGGTGATAAGTCGCTGGTCCAGATATTCGATGGTCTTCAGTTTCAGTTCTAAGTCACCATCGTGACCTGCCTCGTCGCTGGCTTCTACGTGGACGAATACGAAGTCGTCGTGCTCCAAAGCGTCAATGGCTGCCTGTGCCTTGCCTTCGTAGTTGGTGTTGGCCAGTCCTGTAGCACCAGGTACCTTGACAATACGTAAACCGGCATACTTTCCTATTCCTTGAATTAAATCGACGGCAGAGATAACTGTTCCGCTCTTAATCTCAGGATATTGCTCCATCAGCGTCTGCATCGACGGACGATAGCCACCACTCCACGGCCAGATGCTGTTGGCTTGACGTTCACCCTTTTCAGCCTTTAAAAGATTGTACGGGTGTTTAGCAAGAATCTCCTGAGATTTTAATATCAAATCATTGATTAAATCTGCTGTTTCCTGAGCTTCGGGAATCTCAGCTTTGACTAATAATGGGCGCCATGGCTCGTTAGGATGATCGTGGGGTGGGGCACAGACGATGTGCTTGTTGCCGCCTTTGATGACTAGCAGGTGTCGATACTGGATGCCAGTAATGAACTTCACGCGTTCGCAACCTTCACGTTCGTTGATGGGCTTGGCGAGATTTTCGTTCAGATAATTAATTAGCACGCGAGCATCATCGGTTTCAAGATTGCCACCGTTATGTGTGATAATTTTTCCATCTTCGATAGTTATAATATTACAGCGAATGGCAAAATCGTCATCAGCCATCTCATAGCCAATAGAGGCAGCCTCCAAAGGTCCGCGGCCTTCGTATACTTTATTCAAATCATAACCTAGAATGGCGGTATTAGCGACCTCCGATCCTGGAGGAAATCCCTCCGGTACCGTAATCAGCCTTCCGCAGCGGCCTTCGCGTGCCAGCTGGTCCATCATAGGCTTATGGGCATATTGCAGCAAGGTCTTCCCACCGAGTCGCTCGACGGGAAGATCTGCCATGCCATCACCAAGGATGATGATATGCTTCATAAGTTAAATATTTGCGATTGACATGATATTGGCGAACACACCTGCAGCCGTGACGGCAGCACCAGCACCGTAGCCTTGGATGAGCATCGGATACTCCTTATAACGCTCGGTAGTCAACAGCACGATGTTGTTTGAACCCTCGAGCCCATAGAACGGATGTCCGTAAGGCACTTCCTTCAAAGCCACGCTGGTCTTGAAAGATGAGGGATTCTGCTCGTCGGCCTCCATCGTAGCCACGAAGCGCCAACGCTTATTCTCGGCCTCCAGTACCTTGCGACGTGCCTCGAAATCAGCATCCAGCTCAGGCAGCTTAGCCCAGAAGTCGTCAATGCTTCCTGCGAAGTAGCTATCGGGTACGAAGAGATGCTTCTCCACATCGTCTTGCTCTACCTTGTAGCCAGCCTCACGAGTTAGGATGACCAGCTTGCGGATAACGTCCGTTCCGCTGAGGTCGATACGGGGGTCAGGCTCTGAATAACGCTGTTCTTTAGCACGACGAACGGTCTCAGAGAACGGCACATCAGCAGCAATCTCATTGAAGATGAAGTTCAGCGTACCCGAGAGGATAGCCTCAATCTTCAGAATCTTATCGCCCGAGTTGCACAGGTCGTTGATGGTACCGATAATCGGCAGACCAGCACCTACGTTGGTCTCGTAGCGGAACCATACACCACGGTCGCGAGCCGTCTGGCGCAACTTTACGTAGCTATCGTAGTCGCTTGATGCTGCGATTTTATTGGCAGCAACAACTGATATATTGTGCTCTAGGAAGGTCTGGTAGAGTGTTGCAATCTGCTTGCTAGCAGTACAGTCGACGAATACGCTATTAAAAATATTCATCTTGATGATTTCCTCGCGCATGTGTTCGGTATCGGCCTTGAAACCTGCACGCAGAATCTTTTCGTAGTTGTCGAGGTCGATGCCATCGCGGTCAAGCACAAAGTTGTCGACATCGGAAATACCGACCACGTTCAGCTTCAAGCGACGTGATTGCATGAGGAATTGCTGTTGCGTACGAATTTGTTCGAGCAACATGCCTCCCACGGTACCAATACCACAGATGAAGATGTTGAGCACCTTGTATTCTGACAGGAAGAACGAGTCGTGCAGTACGTTCAGCGACTTGCGCAGGAACTTTCCGTCCACAACGAACGAGATATTGGTCTCTGAAGCACCCTGGGCGCAGGCAATGACAGAGATACCGGAACGTCCTAGTGTACCAAAAAGCTTACCAGCGATACCTGGTGTCTGCTTCATGTTCTCACCCACAATGGCGATAGTAGCCAAACCACTCTCCACCTGCATGGGGAACATGGCGCCCGTCTCAATCTCCTTTGCGAACTCGGCATTCAGTACCTCAACGGCGGCGGCTGCATCTTCATCGCGTACACCAATAGAGGTGGAGTTCTCAGAAGAAGCCTGCGACACCATGAATACAGATATTCCCTTATTGGCGAGGGTTGTAAAGATACGGCGGTTCACACCAATGACACCCACCATCGACAGACCAGTAACGGTAATCAGTGAAGTACCCTTGATGCTCGAGATTCCCTTGATGGGCTTCTGGTCGTTATCAATCTTAGCCTTAATAAGCGTTCCCGGATGTTCAGGGTTGAATGTATTCTTGACCTTAATAGGTATATTCTTGACACAGACAGGATAAATCGTTGGAGGATAGATAACCTTGGCACCGAAGTTACACAGTTCCATAGCCTCTACGTACGAGAGCTCGTTAATGGTATAAGCCGTCTTGATAACTTTCGGATCAGCTGTCATGAAACCATCCACGTCAGTCCAGATCTCCAATACCTCGGCATTCAGCACTGCAGCAATGATAGATGCCGTATAGTCAGAACCGCCACGTCCCAAGTTGGTGGTCTCGTGGCTATCGCGGTCACGGGCAATAAAGCCTGGAACTACATAGATGTTCTTATCACTAATGTCCTTGAAAGTTTCCTTCACCAGCTGCGTGGTCAGGTCGGCATCGATTACATGCTTACCCTGCTTTTTCTCCGTGCGGATAAAGTCACGGCTATTCATGCGCACACCATTCTTCACCATTGCTGCCACGATGTGCGAACTCAAGCGCTCACCATAGCTGACGATGGTGTCCTCCGTCTTCTTCGACAGATCGTGAATTAGGTACACACCATAGTAGATACTTTTCAACTGGTCGAAGAGCTGGTCTACATTATTAAATAAGTCTATGCGCTTTTTGTCATCCGTAATGATGGCCTCAATCATCTGGTGGTGGCGTGTCACCATCGCGTCGAATTCCTCACGATAGTGGTCATCGCCCTGCTTGGCCATTTGTGATGTGGCGATCAGCTTGTCGGTGATGCCGTCAAGTGCACTTACTACTACTACGACAGGTTGCGTCCGAGCCTCTGTCTCCACAATTTTCTTCAAGCTAAGAATGCTTTTTACGGAACCTACGGACGTTCCGCCGAATTTCATTACTTTCATATTTCTATGCAATTTATCTTACCACCGGTACCCCAAAACAAGCGGGGACTCCTCCAATGGCGCGACAAAGGTACTCATTATAAAACAAAAAACCAAAAGAATTGTCAGTTTTCTTTTGGTTTTCTATCATGTAACCTCGATAAAGGTCTAAATCTCGTCACTTATATAACCATGAGGCAATCGTCGGCAATTATATTGTGAAGCCATTATTTCGCCATAGGCTCCAGCAGAACGAATAGCCAATAAGTCGCCACGATGTGTACGATTGAGGTCAATCTGCTTGGCAAAGACGTCAGTCGATTCACAGATAGGGCCAACGACATCATAGGTGTCTAGTTCCTCATTGCTACTGATGTTTTCTATCTTGTGATATGCCTGATAAAGGGCAGGACGAATAAGGTCAGTAAAGCCAGCATCAACGATGGCAAACTTTTTGACGGAGCCCTCTTTTATATATAAGGTACGCGTAATAAGTGAGCCACATTGTGCCACGACAGCACGACCAAGTTCAAAATGGAGCGTCTGACCTGGTCGTAGTTTCAACTTCTTTGCATAAGTGTCGAAATAAGCTTTGAAGTCTGGAATACTGACGCGGTTAGGGTGCTGATAGTCGATACCCAGACCACCACCCACATTGATATGGTCAAGCACAATCTGGTGGCGTTCTAATTCCAATTGCAAATCATTGACACGATTGCATAAGGCCTCAAAGTCACTCATATCTAAGATCTGACTACCAATATGGAAATGAAGACCAACTACTTTTACGTTCGACATACTGCGAGCCTCTTCTATGACTTTCAGCATGTCGCGCATGTCGATACCGAACTTATTCTCAGCAAGGCCTGTAGTGATGTTAGCATGGGTGTGTGCACCTACATTAGGGTTCAGACGGAAGGCCACACGAGCCACTTTATCCTTAGCCGCTGCCAGTTCGTTGATAACTTCAAGCTCTGGAATACTCTCAACATTGAAACAGAAGATGTCGTTGTCCAGTCCTAGATTAATTTCCCAATCACTTTTGCCTACTCCAGCGAAGACGATTTTCGAACTGGGGAAACCTGCTTTGACCGATGCATCTATTTCGCCACCACTCACGCAGTCTGCACCAAGCCCTGCCTCGCGAATGATACGAAGAAGCTTAGGATTGGCATTTGCTTTGACGGCATAATGTACGCAGAATCCCTCATGCTTCTGAGCCTCGTTGTTGATAGCACGGAGCGTCTCACGTAAGAGCTCCGTGTCGTAATAGTAGAACGGCGTTTGTATATCCTGAAATTTAGCCGTTGGAAACTGTCCTTTTGTCATTGTGTTGGTGTTGGTTTAATTAAATAGAGTATCGCTTAGGGACTGAAGTGCACGTTTCTTGTCTTCCTCACGAATCAGGAACGATATATTGTAGTTGCTACCGCCATACGAAATCATACGTACGGGGATATTCTTCAGGGCATCCATCACCTGTGTTTCGAAACCAATATTCGACCAGTCAAGGTCGCCTACAACACAAATGATGCACATGCCAGTATCGACAGTAACCGTTCCATATTTTTTCAATTCGTCAACAATTTCTCCCAGATGTGCAGAGTTGTCGATAGACATCGATACGCCGACCTCAGAAGTACATACCATATCGATTGGAGTCTGGTAGCTCTCGAAAATCTCGAAAACCTTGCGTAGGAAACCTGTGGCCAGTAACATACGACTGGACTTGATCTTGATGGCAATGATGTTGTCTTTAGCAGCTACAGCCTTAATTTTACCATATTCCGTCTGGTTTGATATAGTGGTCCCTTCAGCATCAGGCTCCATCGTGTTCAACAGACGAACGGGAATACCGCTATACTTAGCAGGCTGAACACATGTGGGGTGCAGAATCTTTGCACCAAAGTAAGCCAACTCAGCAGCTTCCTCAAAATGAAGTTGATGAACAGGTTGTGTCTTGTCAACCACGCGTGGGTCATTGTTATGCATACCATCAATATCAGTCCAAATCTGAATTTCATCAGCATTGATGGCTGCACCAATTAATGATGCGGTATAGTCTGAACCACCACGCTGTAGGTTGTCAATCTCACCGTAGGCGTTACGACAGATGAAGCCCTGGGTGATATACACTTGCTGACCCTCGTTCTTCTCCATGATGGCAGCCAGTTTCTCCTTAATATATACAGGGTCTGGCTCTGAATTCTTGTCAGTACGCATAAAGTCGAGGGCATTGAGAAGTATAGCCTTAATACCTTGCTCCTGCATATAACCCACAACCATATTGGTAGAAATTAGCTCACCTTGAGCCACAATACTCTTCTCCTCGAAAGATGTAAACAGTTCTTTGGTGAATGAACGCAGATAGTTCATCTCTGAAGTCAGAAAATCACGAATCTGAGCTTTCATAGCATCAGTTTCATAAAGCTCTTCAATGTGCTTCAAATACTTCCGTTCCAACTGGTTGATAACCTCGTTTGCACCCTCTGGATTTTTTTTGTAGAGGTAGTTTGAAATTTCTACCAGCGAATTAGTAGTACCTGACATTGCAGAAAGCACAACAAATACAGGCTCTCCAGATTTGGTTACTAACTTTGTTACTTCCTTCATGCGGGCCGGCGATCCTACCGACGTGCCGCCAAATTTCATTACTTTCATATCGCTATTTTTTTATCTTAATATTCTGAACTATACAAAATTAAATAGAAAGGTCTTCACGTGTTGAATAGTCAACTACCTGTTGCGCAGACGCTTCTTCCTCTTCAGCCAATGCCATCTTATTGTAGTCGTTTGTGATTTCTTCCAACTGATGGTCGATGCACCGATATACGATGCCAGGATAATCGTCGAGCAACGGAATATTATGCGTAGTCATTACAACAGCAGTACCTGATTGTGTTATCTGACGCAACAGACGTATAATATTAGCCGCGGTATCGGAATCCAGATTACCAGTAGGCTCGTCGGCAATGATGATTTTGGGGTTGTTCAGCATAGAACGTGCAATCGCTACACGCTGTTGTTCACCACCTGATAACTCGTGAGGAAATCTGTCGGCAAACTCTTGCAACTCTACATCCTCCAGAACATCATTGATACGTTCTTCTATCTCAGACTTGTCCTTCCATCCCGTAGCTTTCAGAACGAAAGCCAAGTTGTCGTGAACAGTACGGTCGCTCAGCAACTGGAAATCTTGGAATATAATACCCATCTGACGTCGCAATGCCGGCACATACTTACGCTTCAAACCACGAAGATCATGATTTAACACAATAGCGTTTTCAGCTTCGTTTATGTCGAGTTCAAAATAGAGCGTTTTCAGCAACGAACTCTTACCTGAACCTACACGGCCGATAATATAGATGAATTCGCCTTCATCAACATGAAAGTCTACATCATGCAATACGGGTGTGCCGTCCAGCTGATTGATATTTACTTTCTTGTAGTCTACTAACATATTGGTATTTTGCTATACATTATTCATTATTTTAACATGCCCGCTCATTTCATCTTTCCTGCAGCTTTGGCTTCACGACGTTGCTTATCCCACTCGGGATCGTGGCGTTTGTGCAGTTCTTCAGCAACATCCTCGATGCGCAGACCTTTCTCAGTCAGCAAGACAATGAGATGATACAGCAAGTCGCTGGCCTCATAGACCAGATGATCGTCCGTACCATTGGTAGCTTCGATGACTGTCTCCAGCGCTTCTTCGCCAACCTTCTGGGCAATCTTGTTAACACCTTTGGTAAAGAGACTGGTGGTATATGACCCTTCAGGCATCTCCTGCTTGCGCTTGTCGATGAACGACTGCAGTTCTGACAGGAAGAGTAGGGGATTGCTCTCGTTTTCCTCCCCCCAACAAGTATCTGTACCAGTATGACAGGTAGGACCGACAGGATTTACACGAACCAGCAGGGTGTCGTTGTCGCAGTCAATCTTCATATCCACGAGGTTTAGGAAATGACCACTGGTCTCTCCCTTCGTCCACAGCGTATTACGGGTACGGCTCCAGAAGGTGACGTGCTTGGTGGCAAGGGTCTTCTCGTAGGCTTCCTCATTCATGAAACCTAGCATCAGCACGTTCTTCGTCGTAGCGTCTTGTATGATGGCAGGCACAAGTCCATCCATCTTCTCGAAATCTATCTTCATATTCTTACGTTTATTCCTTCTTGTCTTAAGTATTGTTTCAGTTCTGGAACGGGTATCTCTCCAAAGTGGAACACAGAGGCGGCCAATGCGGCATCAGCATGTCCATCTGTGAACACATCGCGGAAGTGTTCCTTCTTTCCTGCGCCACCACTGGCTATGATGGGTATCGATAGCGTATCTGCCAATTCACGCAGGGCCTCGTTAGCATAGCCGTTCTTCGTACCGTCGTGATTCATCGACGTAAACAGTATCTCGCCAGCACCACGTTCCTGAGCTTCTCGGGCCCACTCGAATAGTCCTCGTTCCGTACGTTCGCGACCACCCTTCAGATAGCAGTGCCAGCCGTCTTCATCCAGACGTGCATCGATGGCTACCACACACACCTGACTACCAAAACGGTTTGTAATCTCGTCGATGAGTTCAGGGCGACGAATGGCTGCAGAATTAATACTCACCTTATCGGCTCCAGCATAGAGCAGGCGCTCTACATCCTTCAACTCGTTGATGCCACCACCAACAGTAAACGGGATATTCAGCGTCTGGGCTACCTTTGTCACCATCTCGGTAAACGTTTTGCGGCCTTCAAAAGATGCTGTGATGTCCAGAAAGCACAACTCGTCGGCACCCTGCTCAGAATAGGCTTTGCCGAGTTCTACGGGGTCACCGGCACTTCGCAGATTTACGAAGTTGATGCCTTTTACGGTTTCACCGTCTTTGACGTCCAAACAAGGTATTATGCGTTTTGCCAGTCCCATAGTTCTTGTAGATTGATTTTACCTTCATAAATAGCCTTACCGAAGACTACAGCAGGAATGCCTGCAGCATCCAAAGCCTTGATGTCATTGATAGACGATACACCACCACTGGCTATCAGATGCAGCTGAGGATAGGCTTCCATCACCTTCTTATACAGGTCGATGGCTGGACCTGCCAACGTGCCATCTTTCGATATCTCTGTACAGAGTACCTTACTGACTCCAGCGTCGATATATTTTTGGAGGAAGGGTAGGAGGTCTTCTGTGGAATCTTCCTTCCAACCATTGATGCTAATCTTGCCATTTCTGACGTCAGCACCTAGGATAATGCGCTCAGCACCGTATTTCTCCAACCACCCCATAAAACGGTCTGGTTCTGTGACGGCAATACTGCCAATGGTTACCATTGAGGCTCCATGATTGAAAGCCACCTCGATGTCTTCATCAGTCTTGATACCGCCACCAAAGTCGACCGTCAGTTTCGTCTCTGTCATAATCTGACTGAGCACTGGACTGTTGACGATATGCTTTGATTTTGCACCATCCAAGTCTACCACATGCAGACGCTGATAACCAATGCGCTCAAACTCCAGAGCCATAACTAACGGACTGCCATAGACAGTCTTCTGGTCATAGTCACCCTTGGTAAGGCGCACGCATTGTCCATTGATAATATCTATTGCGGGAATCAGTTCTATCATAGCTCTAAGAAATTCTTTAAAATTTGTTCTCCGACCTTTCCACTCTTTTCAGGATGAAATTGGCAGGTGTAGAAGTTGTCCTTATGCATAGACGCAGAGTAGGGGAGAATGTAGTCGGCCGTAGCAATGGTCTCTTCGCAAACAGGCACATAGTAGCTGTGCACGAAATAGACATAGGGATTCTCGCCCAAGCCTTCCATCAATGATGACTTGAGGTTGCTAAGATTCTGCCAACCCATACAGGGCACCTTGTCCTCGTGTTTCTTTGGCTGAAAACGCTTGACTTCTGCATCGAAGATGCCAATACAGTCTGCGTCGCCTTCCTCAGAGTGTTTGCAGAGAAGCTGCTGACCTACACAAATGCCGAAGACAGGCTGTTTCAGGTCACGAATGACCTCGTCAAGTCTACGTGCCTTCAGGTATTCCATCGCTTCCGCAGCATGTCCCTGACCAGGAAACAGTACGCGGTCAGCCTTCTGCAGCTGCTCAGCGTCGTCCGTCAGTAGGGGTTCTATACCCATTCTGCGAAGGGCATTTACCACGCTGTAGATGTTTCCAGCATTATATTTTACGATTGCTACGTTCATAAATCTGTTCAATCCGTGAAATCCGTGGTCTTCTTTTACGAGAAGATGATTGTTTTGTTCTTGTAAGTCAGTATCTTACGCTGAATATGCTTCGAGACAGCGTGCGACAGCACAATCTTCTCGAGATCTTTGCCTTTCAGCACCAGACTCTCAGGAGTGTCCTTATGGGTGATGCGTGTCACATCTTGTTCAATGATAGGGCCAGCATCAAGTTCAGCAGTTACATAGTGACTCGTGGCTCCAATAATTTTCACGCCACGCTCATATGCCTGATGATAGGGCTTGGCACCCACAAAAGCAGGCAGGAACGAGTGGTGGATATTGATGATATGATGCGGATATTCGGCAATCATCTCGTCGCTGATAATCTGCATATAACGGGCCAGAACAATGAACGAGATATCTTCTTTCTTCAACAGTTCCATCTCGGCTTTCTCGACTTTTTCCTTGTTAGAATGGTCTTTTTTGATGCTCCACACGTAGTAAGGAATACCAAATTGTTCTGCTACATAGCGCAAATCCTCGTGGTTAGATACAATACACGGAATATCACAGTTGAATTCGCCAGCTTTCCAACGTGCCAGCAGATCGTACAGACAATGGCTCATTTTTGACACAAAAATAGCCATGCGTGGACGTTTGTCACTGTAATACAGCGTAAATTTCATCTGATAGCGCTGAGCATACAATGTATTAATGTAATCGTATAATTTGTCGCGAGGAATTAGGAATCCGTCCAGTTCCCATTCAATGCGCATGAAAAACATGCCATCAACATTGTCTACATATTGATCCAAATAAACGATGTTTCCTTTGTTGTCAGTGATAAATCTTGTTACCTCTGAAATAATACCTTGCTGGTCTGGACAGTGAAGAAGCAAAATTGCTGTTGGTTTCATTTATCGTGTCGAATTTTAAATTTCTATGCTTTTTACGTACCTTATTTAAAATAATGCGCAAAATTACTGAAAAAAAAGCAAACCACCAAATTTTTCTTATTATTATTGTATTTTTTGCACGAATAGACGTTAGAAATCAAATTTATAATTTTGGAAATAATCGTCATTATGATAAATAGAAATAAATGACTATTATTCTTTAACTCTTATTCGTTCTTGAGAATTGGTAACGATAAATGATATCGAACAGCTAGGAAACGAATCAGACAAGTGACAATAAAAGATGATATAACGGTTACTTCAATGGCTACACCACAATAATCTAGCATCCAATATGTTATTCCTCCAAGTGCAGCAGCCATTGCGTAAATTTCCCGATGAAAAATCACAGGTTCGTTGTTCAGCAAAACATCACGGATGACGCCACCAGCAGAACCAGTTATACAGCCCATAATTATCGCTACCCAGTATGGCTGTCCGAAAACGAGCGATTTTTGGATTCCTGCAATCGTAAAAAGAGCCAAACCTAATGTATCGAACACAAACCACGTATTTCTGAGGCCTTCCATGTGTTTGGCGAAAATTACGACGAATATCAATGCCAACGCCGTACAAATCATATAAAATGGATTGGTCATCCAAAATGGCGTGGTACCCAGCATCACATCGCGAATTGTACCACCACCAATTGCCACAGCAATGCCACAGACATAGCCGCCAAACCAGTCAAAATGCTTGGCTGCAGCATGTCGTATTCCTGAAATGGCAAAGGCAAACGTTCCTAAAAACTCTATAATTTGCTGTAATATCTCGTCGTATTCCATATTCTATTTATCATAACACGTGAGTGCTATTTTTCGTACCTTTCACCCCAATAATTCACCATTCTTTCGTACAATTTCTCTTCTGCTGGCGAATGCTGGGCAAACCAAAGACGCTCATTCTGCAGCGCATCAGGCATATACTGCTGTGGTGTAAAATGTCCAGGATAATCATGTGGATACTTGTAACCGTCATGATAGCCCAACTCTTTCATCAACTTTGTAGGTGCATTCCTTAAAGGTAACGGAACGGGCTGATTACCAGTCTGTCTTACCAGTTCTAAGGCCTTGTCAATGCCGAGATATGCTGAATTGCTCTTGGGTGATGTCGCCAGATAAACACAGCATTCTGCCAGAGCTATCCGTGCCTCTGGCCACCCAATCTTCATCACTGTATCAAAGGCTGCATTTGCCAGTAATAAGGCGTTTGGATTAGCCAGGCCAATGTCCTCAGAGGCCGATATGACCATACGTCTGGCAATAAACTGAGGGTCTTCCCCACCCTCTATCATACGGGCCATCCAGTACAGTGCAGCATCAGGATCGCTTCCTCGTATGGATTTGATAAAAGCCGAGATGATGTCGTAGTGCATCTCGCCATCTTTATCGTATGCCAGTGGGTTCTGCTGCAAGCATTTTTCCACCATTTCATCAGTGATGGTGATACTGGTTTTACTAGTATCACTATCGATACCAGTACTACTAGAGCTTTCCACTACCAATTCTAATATATTCAGCAGTTTACGCGCATCACCACCACTGTATCTTAACAATGCTGACGTCTCGTTGAGTTCGATGTTTTTCTCCTTTAAGAAGACATCTTTTGTGATAGCTCTTTGGAGCAATCCCAGCAGGTCGTCTTTTTCCAGCGATTTCAGCACATACAGCTGACAACGCGACAGCAACGGACGGATAACCTCAAACGATGGATTCTCTGTCGTTGCACCAATCAGAGTTACGATACCTTTCTCGACAGCACCCAACAACGAGTCCTGCTGTGACTTCGAGAAACGGTGAATCTCGTCAATAAACAGTATCGGCGATGCTTCATTGAAGAATCGTCCCTTCTGTGCCCGTTCTATCACGTCACGTACATCTTTTACGCCGCTTGTTACAGCCGATAGCGTGTAGAATGGTGTCTGCAGCTTGTTGGCAATAATCTGTGCCAACGTCGTTTTTCCCACCCCTGGCGGTCCCCATAATATAAAAGAAGATATACGGCCTGCATCAATCATCTTGCGCAGTACCGCTCCCTCGCCTACCAGATGTTTTTGTCCGATATAGTCATCCAGAGTACGTGGACGTAACCGTTCAGCTAATGGTTCTGACATATTTTGAGTGGCAAAGTTAACACATTTTGCGTAATTTACAAAAAATATCAGCAAAAAACTTGTAAATAGAAAATAAAGTGCGTACATTTGCACACGAAAACGTGAAATCAATTATAATCATATGACGAAAGAGACTAAAGAGAGTAAAGATTGCAAAGCATTAAGCTTAAAGACTCTGACAAAGAGTTCCGTGTGGGATATCCAGGAAAACGACATCTTCCGTATGCTTTCTGCAGCCGATAAGGATGCCGAGTTGAAGGACAACCTTCGCCATTATGCTAGCATCATCCGTAGCGCATTCCAGATAGAGGAACTGAAATCGGACGACAAACCCTCACAAGCCAAATACACCAAGCTTGGTTACAAGGTAGGCATCATCAAACTAGGCGAAGACACCAATCTCGTTTGGGCCATCAAGAAACGCCCCATCATGCGAGTCACTGACCTCACTTACGAGAATATCCGCCACATTTCTGCTGCTAAGCTCATCGAAGTGCTCGACCGCAACTTCGGCGGTGGTTGGGATTCGCTGTCACAGTCCATTCAGGACATCATCGAGACAGGTTTCGACATTTCCACCACTACCCTACCCAAGGACCGACTCCACAAGAAGGGCGGCATGTACGACAAGAAGGTAGCCGACGGCTATGAAGTACTCGAAGTTGAGAAAGGTCTGTGGGTCGAAGCCATCTTTGCCAAGGTGAAGCCCGAAGCCATCAAGCCACGCATGAAGTTCGACGAGCATAATGACGATGAGGAAGAAGACGAAGATGCAGACGTTGAGATTATCGACGACTACAACAAGCCTGATGAGGACGATGTGGAGTTGGAAGACCCCAATGACGACGATATCAACGAGAACAACTATCGTACCACATTTGCCATCGAAGAGGTTGACGATGAAGATGCCGAAAGCCTCTCTGATTTCATCGCTGACGAGTAAAATCGTAAATAATTAGAGTATATCACTCTAATCACCCTTTTACAAACCCTTTCGTGCGCCACTTGCCTGATCGCCAGCGGCGCACGAGTATTATACCACGTATGTTCTCGTCCAGTGCAAAACCTACCCACATACCAACAAGACCGAACCCTAATGGAATACCAATGACATAACTCAGTCCAACGGCAATGCTCCACTGGAAGATAACACCTACCACAAAAGGATAAACCGTATCGCCCGTAGCTCTTAGCGTACTGCCAGCAAAGATATTGGCCGTACGTCCAACCTCCAAGAAAATGTCAACCACAAGCACCCACACGCCCATAGCTATAATCTCCGGATTGTCAGTAAATGCATTGAGAATACTGCGTCCGCACAAAGCTAGCACCACAGATCCTGTCAACGTGATAATCATTGACCATCTGAAGAAGTAGTTACCCAGAATATATGCCGCCTGATGGCGCTGCTGTCCTACCAGATGCCCCACCAGTATGTCCCCACCCTGCGTAATGCTTAGGCAGAACAAGTAGACAAACATGATCATGTTATGGCAATATGTCCTCGCTGCCAGTGCTTCATTGCTAATTTGATTGATGAAGAACGTGATGACCACCTGCGACAGACAGTACGATATGTTTTCGCTCATTGCAGGTATACCTATATAGAATAGGTTGCGTAGCTCTCCCCAAGGCATCGGACGGAAATAGTGCAGCGGAAAACGTGGAATATGTTTCCTGAAATGAATGATTGCCAACAGCACCATTGCAATGGCTCGACTGGCAGCAGTCGCTATGGCGGCACCCTCTACGCCCAGTTGCGGACAACCCCAGTGTCCAAAAATCAGAGCATAGTTGCCTATGATGTTCAGCACGTTTACAATGCCTGTCACCACCATGGGATAAACCACCTTGTCAGCACTACGCAACGATGCCGAGAACGTCAGCGACATGGCCTGGAAGAACGATAGCGCCCCCGTCAGTCGTAGATATACCAGACCATCGTCCATTAGTTCAGGTCTTAGCCCCATCAGTTGCAATAACCCTTCAGCATAGAAGAACAGCAATGCACTGACCGTCAACCCCAACATCAGGTTCACCGTCAACGCCATGCCCACCACCTGTACCAGTCGTTTCCTCAACCCTGCGCCGATATACTGCGCACAAAGGATAGCCGCACCCATTGAAAAGAACTGATAAACCAGAAATACCAGTGATATCAGCTGATTGTCCAACCCCACTGCTGCCACACTATTGTCACTATAACGACTCAGCATCACTGTATCGACGGCACCTAGCATCATAACCAGAGCCATCTCAATGAATACTGGGATGGTCAGAATCTTCAATTGGCGTTTTAGTGACGTGTCGGACATGTGAATTTTATTTGCAAAGGTACAAAAATAGGAGAATAATTCGTAACTTTGTGCCCAATTATTAACAAAAGTTGATTAAGATAACGCATAACAATTTGGACATATTGCCAAAGAAAAGCGGCTCCCGTTTGAGGAGCCGTTTATCGTGATCAGTATTTGAATTCCCCATTCGCCAGTACGACCGTCTTTCCACCTTTTATTTTGTTTACCATAGTCCATTACCCTTAGTCTGTTCGCAGGCTTGCCACTTGTCGTTAAAGATTTCTCCGGCTAAGCTACCGCAGTAGGTTGTGAAGAAAGCGGCACCTGTGGCTACGTGGAGTGTCGTGTTTGACTTATAGGTGACACCCTTGATATGATTGCTTCCCCAGGTGTTGCGTACACTCTCATAGTTGCAGTAAGGTACGACCTCGTCACCAACGGAATGGAAGAAGGTGAAGCCTTCGCCAGGCTTAAAGTCACCTGCTGTCAGTGCATTATTGGCGAGTGCCTTTTCCAGTGCCTTCAGTTTGGCTTCAGGCACGTCACCTGTTACACGGTTTTTTGCCTCATTCCAAACTTTTCGCCAACTTCTTGCTCATGTACATCGGACACTTCTTGATATTTCGGACAAAAACAAAGTCAAGCCCCGATTTCTGTCCGAAAGACGAGCGAAATACTGAGCCAGTTGCATTCGAAAAAGAAGCCTTATTGCGCCAGTTCGGGATAAGATTAGAACAATGAGAGTTGATTAGTGTCCTCAATACAATACCCCTGAATAGCCTCAGGTTTGTTGTCGAAGAAACAATAGGCTCCAAGTGCAGCGATAAGGTTCATCAGGAAATTGTTGACAGACCTGTGTCTGGAGTGTACAAGGTTTCCTTTGTCCTTTAGCAAGTGGTTAATGCACTCGATGATATACCTTTTTCTGAGCATGATCTTGTCCCAAAGTGGCATCAGCCTGTTCTTCATGTTGTTCCTGATTCCAGTGACCAGATGTACTCCGTCGGCAAAGAGCGCATCAAACAGGTTAGGTGAGATGTATCCCCTGTCAGCAAAGAGTTTCCCGTAGATTCTCTTGCCGAGCACAGCCCATACCTTCGGATCCCTGTCATCCACGTTGGCCCCTGTAAGACAGAACATTATGATCTCTCCCCGGTCGTTGCAGATGAAATGCAGCTTGAATCCGTGGCACCATCCCATCGTCCCCTTCCCGTCAGTGGCAAGACCGGCGAAAACCTTGTTGGCATACCTGCGCAGGTTGTGGCATACGGGTATCATGGTGGAGTCCACGAAGGTGATGCCAGTGCACCGCCCGAAGGAGTGGAGGTTCAGGAAGAACATCATCTTGAAGAACACCCTGCTCTCCAGTTCCACGAAACGGTTGTAGGACACCGCATCAGGAAAGTCACGCCTGAGGTGGATACGGATAAAGTGCAGGTAGTAGTGCTTAAAATTGTCGAATGTGCCAAAATGGAACATAATCAGAATCGTCATAATCTCGCTGTCGGACATATTGGCAGAACGCCTGCGGCGAGTCTTCCCGTCGGAGGTCAGAAGAGGCATATTTTCAATCTCCTCATCAAATTTCTTACTAAATTCATCCGTAGCACAGAAAATTTCTGTAATTTTGTAGTCGGTAATCATGAGTTTATTCTTTTGTTTTACTTTATAAGTGATTGGAATTCAGCTATAAAGGTACAAAAAATATCTCAGATTACCAACTTTTTATGCAACTTTCTTATCCCGAACTGACGTCTTATTATTTTTTATTGCCACTTTGAGTAAGAAAAGTTACTTTTCTTTGCATTTTTGCTCGTTTATTTGTATCTTTGCGACAAAAACATAGATTTTAAATATATGGGACAGAAAAGAACGACTCCGGAGTTTATTACATCACTCCAGCCAAACGAGATATTTGTGTTTGGCAGCAACCTTCGTGGCATGCATGGTGGTGGGGCAGCATTGCTGGCCTATCGCAAGTTTGGGGCCATCATGGGACAGGGCGTTGGACTGCAAGGCCAGAGCTACGGCATACCGACTATGCAGGGTGGCGTGGAAACCATCAAGCCCTACGTGGACGAGTTCATAGAGTTTGCCAAGGTGCACCCTACCCTCACCTTCTTAGTTACTCGCATTGGTTGCGGCATTGCTGGCTTTACGGATGAGGAAATAGCGCCATTGTTCGAGAAGGCTCACGACGTAGAGAATATTGTGCTGCCACCAGGTTGGTAATGATACTTCATTGATTTTGGTTTTGTTTTTCACCCAATTGTTGCTCAAAAAACGATGTTTTCAAAGTTTTTTTGCCTTTTTTTGAAAAAAGTCTCAAAAAAGTTTGGCAGTTTCAAAAATAGTCCGTACCTTTGCACCCGCAATTCAGCAAGAGCGCTGATTCAAGCAACAAAATGATGCACCCGTAGCTCAGTTGGTAGAGCACCTGACTCTTAATCAGGGTGTCCAGGGTTCGAGCCCCTGCGGGTGTACAGAATACTCAAAAGTGATGGACTAACAAGGTTCATCACTTTTGTTTTAAAACAGGAGTACGAAAGCACTTAACTAACTAATTCTCAGGGATTATCTATCACGTAATATTTGTTGTTGAACTAGCAGTTCGGATAGAAAATCGTGAGGATTTGTGGACTACATTGGACTCAATTGGACATTTTTGTGATACACTTTGTGATACACTCTCCGAGAAATGTGATACACTTTCCCTGAAATGTGATACACTTTACTGCCCTTGTCTGAGGGTTTTGTGTTGTACCTGTGGACTGGGCGACCAAGACAATCTTTGGCTACGACCGTAATCAATCTGATTTCAGTCATAGTCAATGTTTGTCCGCCCGAATTTGTTACCCCGTGGATTATTCGTCAATCTGGCTGTAATATTTCAGCCAAAGGTCAGCCATGCGTTGGTGACCAGCTGGTGTCGGATGGATGCCATCCCAAATCCAGTATGACGGATTATTCTGAGTGAGCGAATCAAACATCTGCTCATAGTCCAGAAGACGAGCGTTATAGTCTATAGCTATTCGGCGTACGATGTCCGCACATTGTGCAATCAATGCCTTACGTTCAGCATAGTTGTCAGCAGCACCAATACGACCAGACTTAGCCACGAATGGTGTACCGAGTATGATTTCAACTTGTGGATTCTGCTGCCGCAGTTGATCCAGAAGCTGGCGATAGTCTTGCTCCCATAGATTAAAATCTTTTGCCAACTGGCCTTTCAGCATAGCATCCACGTCGTTTGTACCCACCAAAAGTGATACCACATCTGGTTTCAAGCTTAGAGCATCCTTCTGCCAGCGAGCAGCCAAGTCGGCAAGCGTGTTACCTGAAATACCCCGATTAAAGAACTGCGATTCCTCATCAGGATGGTCGCTTTGCCATCTGGCAGCACACAGCATCATGTAGCTATGTCCATACAGATGATTCCAGTCTGTATGGTTGCGCTTCTCAGATGGCGCCATGCTTCCACCGCTACGCCCCCATCCACCATCTGTGATGGAGTCGCCGATAAATAACACCTTCCTTCCTGTAGCCATCATGGAAACTATGGCGATACAGAGCAATCCTATGACGATGATTCTTTTCATACTCATTTTCTATTTGAATATACTGAATGCAAAGGTACGAAAAAATATTGAGCGATCCTCACGGACAACCCAATATTTACACAAGATTAATAAAAGGTACTTGATGTGTTTCATTCTTAAAAAGACATAAAAACGATGGTGTTGTCCATCTGTTTTTGTACCTTTGCATAATATAGACAATAAGATAGAATCATATGAAGTACGTAAAACAGATGATTAAAAAGATAGATAACTTTTAAAATAAAACGAGCATCCGCGACATCGTAGGTGGTCGTGCAGGCGCTTATGAAAAAGTGCTTTCCGAAGCCAAGGACACCTCTATGCTGGAGATGATGCAGCGTGCAAAGTCCTTTGGGTATTTTATGAATAGAAATACAATAAACAGTCGAATTATGTTAATCTCTCCTAAAATTGTTCGGTATGAGAACAATATTGTGTAATTTTTTTCTATATTTGCAGTAACCAAAGCCAGAAGAATTATGTATATGAAGACAGAAACAAAAGATGAGAAGATGACGATCAACCAGAAGAAGGTTGAATCGAGTGCAAAGAAGCCTATGCCATCTATTTGGTACACCTAAAAAACATTAGCGCGACACAAGAACAGAGTGCCGCGCTATTTTATCAAAGACAAAAGACAGTTCAAGGAAGCTTGACTCTGCTCTCGCTGCTTCAGAAGTTCAATGGCTTCTTTTCCCGTCAAGTGCTCGATGTCAAAACGAATGTTAATAATTGGGCACAAAGTTACGAATTATTCTCCTTTTTTCGTATCTTTACGCCCAGATTTAATATGTTTTGTGAAATGATAGACCAGATTATTGAATTCAACATGATGAGTTCCCTGCTGGGGGACGGCTATAAAGCAGGGGGAATTGAGACCACCAAAACCCATCCGTTGGTGCCGAAGGATATAGTGGTTCGTGGATTTATCATTGATTCGGAAACAGGAGCGTTAGAAGAAATCAAATAATACAATAGCAAACTAGACTTATGGACAGAAGAGATTCAGATAACCCCACAAAAACTATAACGATTATGAGAAAAATGATTTTCTGCCTTATGGCAATGATGGGTGTGCTGACCCTTTCAGCACAAGGTAGTGTGTATGATTTCACGGTGAAGGACGATGCAGGCTATGAGTCGCGCGATCAGATAACCACCATTGAGGCAGACATGCAGATGGAGGTCAATCCTGTGCTGAGCAGTATCATGACGCGCACCAGCATTCGACAGTACACCAATGAGCCCGTTTCAAAGACTGACATTGAGACGATGATTCGTGCAGGTATGGCTGCTCCCACAGCCGTCAACAAGCAGCCCTGGCATTTCGTAGCAGTCACCAACAAGGAGAAACTGGCAGAACTAGCTGGTCGCAGAGGCATGATTAAGCAGGCAGGTGTGGCCATTGTAGTCTGTGGCAATCTGGATAAGGCGATGCAGGGCAAGGCGCAAGACTATTGGATTCAGGACTGCTCGGCAGCCACAGAGAACATCCTCCTTGCAGCCCATGCCCTCGGACTTGGAGCCGTATGGACAGGCTGCTATCCGATGGACGACCGTGTGGCAGAAGTCTCCAAGGTGTTGAAGTTGCCTGAGACCATCGTTCCTCTCTGCGTCATCGCCATAGGGCATCCAGCGGAACAGCCCACACCGAAGGATAAATGGAAGTCTGAGAACGTATCGTACAACGAGTTTGGTGGAAAGGCTGAATAATAACACAAAACTAAAATAAAACGATTATGGATTTCTTAGAATTCACCGTTTCTTGTATGCCATAGTTCTTAATTTGTCATTAGTATGATTACACCACTGATGCAAATATAGATATAGACGATGTAGCGGAAGATGCGGTTGGGGATATGCTTGAAAACGTAGGCACCCAGCATCGTGCCGATGATGACACCGCCGAGGCCATAGAGATAATCAACTGCTACAGTGGTGGTAAAAAAGCCGTTGTATGCTCTCACACCAGTCATCATCATGTTGCCAATCAGAAAATAGGTCTGGGCCATTGCCATATAGTGTTCCTTCGTCGGCTCACTCTGGATGAAGTAAAGCACGGCAGGCGGGCCTTGCATACCGAAGAAACCACCCATCAGTCCGCTCAATGTTCCTGCGCCAACCTGTACTTTCTTCGTCGTTGGCAGTTTTATGCGCTGACTGAACAGCATAAAGTAGATGCTAATCAGGATGAGTGCCATGCCAAGGATTCGCCGCAGAATATGGTCTTCGATACGTGTCAGGGCGAAAATGGCAATAGTCGAGACGATGATAAACGTCAGCAGAATCGGCCAAAGCCGCTGCCAAGTGACGTAGCTTCGCAATCGCCAAACGATAGCTGCAGATGTCGTGATAGCCAACAGTCCTGAGAGTGTCGTAGCTTCGCCATATGTAGGCATGAGGAACGGTAGCATCGTCATGATGAAGATGCCAAAGCCGAAACCCGTGGTGCGCTGAATGAAACTTGCACCGATGCTCAGCAGGAATATGGAAAGGACTATGTTGCTCAAATCCTAAACTATCCTAATAGTATGTATTCTCGTTTTGCCATGTTACTTGCAGATTTCCTCAATCTCCTTGCGTTTCTTCTCCTTCAGTTCATCAGCAGCATAACCGATGGGAATCAGCACGGCAGGCTCTTCATTGTCAGCGATGGCGAAAAGTTGCTTGCACTTCTCAGCATCGAAGTTGCAGACCCAGCAGGTGGCGAGGCCTTGCTCAGTGGCAGCTAGACACAAGTGCTCCACGGCAATGGCAATATCGATGTCGCCATGATGCTTTCCGTCAGAGCGTACCCACTCCTCGTCGTGGAGAATGGAGCAGATGATATACATAGGAGCTGTCTGGAACCACTCGCGGTTGTAACACTCCTGAAGTTTTGCCTTGTCTGTATCGTTATTGACTATACGGAATCTCCACGGCTGTTTGTTCACAGCAGAGGGAGCAAACCGGACACACTCCATAATATAGTCCAGCTTTTCCTGTTCAACACTCGTAGACTGATAGCTCCTACAGCTATATCTTGCTTTAACTAATTCAAGTAAGTTCATAGTTTAATATTATTTTTTCCAAGCGTTTACAACTCAATCACCATTGTTGCCTCGGTATACAGATGGTCATGGCATTACTCTTTTCTTTGTCGCCTGCAGCCAACAACATAGCTGCGAGAGCGGCGATAATCATCTTCTTCTGTCTCATAATCTTAGTCTTTTGTTGGGTTTGTTTATAAACTAATATAAATTTTCGTTGCAAATATAGTAAAATATAATGGTTCAGTTTGCAAAGGTAGCAAATAAAAACATTAAAACGTATAGCTAACACCAATTTTTTTGGGGTGGAGCACCATATATTTCCAAATGGATGCCGTTTCGTATAGATAAATGGGCGTTTCGTTGAAAGAATTTGCTGGAATCTAAGAATCTTCATAATTTTGCGCCAGAAATCACAAGAACTATAGAGATTGTTTCAGGATAGCAATAATGACAGACATTGGATTAGTTTTGGTTTATATCAATATTTGGTTAGTTAGTTTTTTCATTCATAAGTAGTACATTAGTTATTGGTTTCCATAAATCCCCGTCGTGATGACAGGGATTTATGGTATATTATGATGAAAAAATAATATCACTTTGGGGTGCAGGTAGTTGTTGCGATACTTGTAGTCTATTATGTCATACAAAAATTGAAAGAAGAGAAAAAAATCCGCATTAAATTTGTTATTTCAGAAAAAAAGTGTAATTTTGCATCGTGATTCAGATACAACGACATATCGAGATATTACTGCTGAGCCATGACTGCGTGATTGTACCGGGCTTTGGCGGTTTCATTGCACACCATGTGGATGCACGCTATGATGAAGACGACAGACTTTGGCTGCCGCCTTATCGTACGTTAGGTTTCAATCCTCAGTTGACTCTGAATGATTCGCTGCTTGTCCAGTCGTATGTTGAAGCATACGACATGAGCTATCCTGACGCGCTGCGACAGATAGAAGCCGAAGTAGAGGAACTGAAAAGCATTCTGCACACAGAAGGTGAATACGAAATGGACGGTGTGGGCACACTAAGTGTCAACATCGAGGGTAACGTAGAGTTTGAGCCCTGTGAGGCTGGCATCCTGTCACCTGAGGTCTATGGCTTGTCGGACTTTAACTTTAAACGACTGAAAGATGCAGATTCTAAGGAGGTCGCTCAGCCTGAAGGTCGAAGTGTGGCACTCAATAAAGAAGTTAAAGGTGTTAAAGAAGTCAGGGAAGAGAAGGAAAGCGAAGAGCCCACACCTGCCCTACTCGACTTTGCTATGGACGACGACGATGCCGACAATCAACATAATGCCATCGCTATCAAGATGTCGTGGATAAGGAATGCCGTAGCTATTGCTGCCGCTGTGGCTTGCTTCTTCCTGTTGGCAACACCTATTACCAACAGCAACTTGGGTAATACCGCTATGAGTCAGTTGCAGGGTAACATCATCTATAAACTGATGCCTAAGGACAGCAACATGACACCTGCAGAGCCTGTGGTGAAGGAAGCTAAGGAAGTCAAAGAGGTCAAAGAGGTCAAGGAGGTTAAGGAAATTCAGGAGGAAAATAAAGATACATATTGCATTGTATTAGCCAGTCAGGTGAAGCGCAGCAATGCAGAGGAATACGTCAGCCAACTGCAGAAGCGTGGTATCAGTGATGCACGCATCAATGTTGAAAAAGGCACCATTCGCGTCATCTGCGGTAAATACGACAATCAGTCGCAAGCCTATAACCATCTGAACAAGATGGCTAAGAATATAGAGTTTGCTGATGCGTGGGTATATAAGTTGAAAGAAGTATGAAACGCGTCAGATGTCCTAAGTGCGACAACTACATCACGTTTGACGAAACAAAGTACGAAGCGGGCCAGTCGCTCGTCTTCAAGTGTGACCAATGCGGACGTGAGTTCGGCATACGCATTGGTGTGTCGAAACTGCGCAACACACAGAAGGACGAGAATCCTGACGAGCAGGAAAATGCGGAGGGTTGCGGCAGTATTGTCGTGATTGAAAACGTGTTTCACTACAAACAGGTGTTGCCTTTGCGTATGGGTAACAACGTGATAGGTCGCTACCAGAAGGGCAATCCCATCAATACGGCTTTCGAAACGGTAGACCCCAGTGTAGACTTGAATCACTGTACCATCAATGTGAGTCGCGACAAGCGTGGCCAGTTGCGCTATACGCTGATGGACAACAACAGCAATACGGGCACATTTGTGGGCGACGTGGAACTGCAACCCCGCGAACGCCGTATCATAGAAAATGGCACCCTCTTTACATTAGGTGCCACCAGCATTATATTACGCACTGCCGAAACAGAGGAATGACGGTTCAACTGGAACCGATATAGAGGAAAATCATTCCTAAAAGCACCAGTGCCAAATCGAACGCTTTTGCCTTGAGGTTCTTTTCGTGGAAGAAGGCAGCTCCGAACAGGAAGCTGACTACCACGCTGCCGCGACGTATCATGGACACGATGGAAATCATAGCATCGGGCAACGAGAGCGAATAGAAATACATGAAGTCGGCCGTGGACAGGAAAATGCTGACACCAATGATAGACCAGCCCCAATGGAAGGGTGTCGTCTCGTGATGGCGAGGCCACCACAACAGGTAGAGCATGGCTAACATCATGAAACACTGATAGATATTGTACCACGACTGAACCATCATACGATCGAGACCTACGCCCCCACTCTCTGGTGGTGCCATGAGATACTTGTCGTAGAGTCCGCTGACAGCACCTAAGGCTGCAGCTCCAACAATCATCCATATCCAACGGTCGTGCTTGAAATCGATACCTTCTTTCTTGCCACTACGACTCAAGAGCAAGAACGACAACACTGCCAACAGTACACCAATCCACTGCCAGCCATTGAGGCGTTCGCCAAACACCAACAAGGCACCAACAAGCACCATCACAGGACGAGTGGCATTGATGGGGCCAACAATGGTCAAAGGCAGGTGTTTCATACCGAAATAGCCTAATATCCAGCTGGACAGTACGATAAGGGCCTTGAGCAGGATATACTTGTGCATGTCCCATCCGCCAGAGGCCACATGGAAAATGGTGCCATCGAGAACATCGCTACTAGCGCTGAGCACGATGAACGGCAGGAAAATCAACGATGAGAACAGGGTGTTGAGAAACAAAACCGGTATAACGGCATTGCCCTTCAGCGCCTCTTTCTTCAGAGAGTCATAACAGCCTAACAGGGCTGCTGACATAAAAGCTAATAATAACCACATCATTTTATAGTGAAGAATGAAGAGTGTAGTATGAAGAGTTAATAAACAACATTTTCAAGGAACAGGGCTTTCGCTGGCATAGACTCACCAGCTTGCGTGCGCTGCTTGCCCTCGATGACCTTGCGGAAATCGTCCAGCGACATGCGTCCACGTCCGACCTCAACAAGCGTACCCACAACGGCACGTACCATATTGCGAAGGAAACGGTTGGCGGTAATCTCAAAATACCACTCAGTATCGGACATCTGATGCCACTGGGCATGCGTAACACGGCATAGCGTCGTCTTAACATCAGAACCAGCCTTGCAGAAAGCGCCAAAATCCTCATACTCACAGAGAATCCGCCCTGCCTCGTTCATCAGATTGAAGTCGAGACGATAGTGCATCTCCTGAGAATAGCGACGGGCGAAAGGATTCTTATGGGTGTGTATATAATAGTGATAAGTACGCTCGCGAGCAGAGAAGCGGGCATGCATGTCAGGAGCAACAGACTCAACACGGCTCACACTGATGTCGTAAGGCAAGAGGCCGTTGAGCTTCATGGTCAGCGTGTCTGGTTCGAAAGCGGCATCAGTATCAAAGTGGGCTGCCATCAAACGGGCATGGACACCAGCATCTGTACGTCCGGCACCCGTTACGCTGATGGTTTCACGCAACAGGAGCGACAGACAACGCTCGAGTTCACTCTGAACCGTAATGCCGTTGGGCTGTACCTGCCAACCGTGATATCGTTCGCCATCATAACTAAACCAAATGAAATAACGCATTTTTTTCTAGAAGTTAGAAGGAGATAGAGGTAGGATAAATTGTAATGAATAATATATTTGACCCAACAAAACGTAGAACAGCAAGATGGGTGCGCCATTGCGAATGCCATTAATCAACGACAGGTAGATGTCAGTCCTGTTGCGAAATGTACCTGACACAAAACCATAAACTGCACTAAGGAGTGTAACACCAAAAGCCAGCATGGGTACGATAGCTGCAGAGAACGGTGAGGGCCACAGTGAACCGGTGGCTGACAACAGAATGGCATGTGGCATCATTACCAGAAGGACGATGACACCGACATAGACTAACAATAGCAATGATGTGATGATCAAGGCACGACTCTGACGATAGGACGACTTAAAGCGAAGAATGCCACAACCCTTCAGACAGCCGTATGCCATCAGTATCAAGAGCAGACACAACAAGAACGGTGTTCCCAGAACGTCAGAGAAATGTCCAAGGAACCAACGCAGTCCCTCACTGGACAACAGCGAACGGACGCCACTGGTCGGGATGGCTGCAGACAGCAACCACGATACCAAAATCAGCAGCAACTGGGTCAGCACCAATATCAACGCAATATGAGGGAGTAACCTTTTCATCAAAATCATTCGGTGTTCAAACATCAATCCGCATCGGGTTCAAGATTGTCAACATCAAGAATGCGAAGTTCCAGGGCACGAACGACAAGACGAGTGGCATTCACACTCTCGCCACCAGGGAAGAGTTTGCGCACCAGCTCGTTCTGACGCTTCTCAAGACTCTTTACGCCAAAGGGCATTCCTCGCAACGTCGTAATCTGCTCCTTGGTGTATCCCAATGCCAAATGGCGCAGGAAACGTTCGTCGTACTCGTCAATCTCGTAATTGATAAGAGCCTCCTGACGAGCCAGCTGAGAAGAGACGGCATGCTTGAAACGCTCGACAATCTTTTCGAGAATAGGTTCGTTGAAGACGAGTTGCTTGCCCTCCATCACAGCCATTACATCACGACGCGTCAGCAGTTCGCCACTCTTCAAGATAATGCCATCGGCACCAGCATCGAGCACGTCGACCCATAGCTTCTCGTTCAGTATCTCACCTGTAAAGATGAGCACCTTGACTTGTGGATAGGTTTCCTTGGTATGACGACAAATCTCGACTCCTACAGTAGTAGAGCCTCCAAGTCCGAGGTCGAGCAATACCAAGTCGGGCTGTTGCTGCTTGATGAGCCGCCAAAAACTAGCCTCATTATCTGCTGTCCCGATAACCTCAGCTTCGGGAATCTCATGACGTACAATGCCTTCAGTACCTTTGAGTTCGAGGGGTACGTCCTCGACAATAATCATCTTAAATTTTTCCATTGTATCTGGGTAATGTAATAGTTATTTTGTTATCTTCTACAGTAATGCCACAACCACGACGATGGGTTGCCTCACCATGATCGCGTACAATCTGGCGACACAACAAGCGATCGATATCTGACTTGAATGAAGCCTTCATCGTATATGTCACATACTGCTCGTCTTTTACTTCGGTCTGCATCTCTGAAGGTTTGATGATTTCAAAGAGATAGCGTAACAAGTTGTCGTCACCTATCACCTGTTGACCGTAAAACTCCATAGGATGTACGTGCAGACGGACTTGTTCAACCTGTCTCATAGCCTGTTCGCTGAGGATGCCATACAGCTGACGATAATATTGCGTGACCTCAGCCAATGCATTGACATCACCATTATCCACCAGCTGGCGAATACGGTCGGGATAGTACATGGTCTCGTGTTTAAGGGCTGACAGACAATTGTCGAGTACGTTGTTGGCAACATGCAACTTGGCTGCTTCCAATTCCAAACGATGTAATTCGTCGTCAGCCATCTCGATATTCTCGAGTTGCATGCGTTCCCGTTTGTATCGCTCATTCAGACGATGACGATAATAGAGCATATAATAGGCTGGAACTATCAACAACAGCAAGACAATCAACAGAATCATGGCAATACGCTTATTAATCTGAGATTGCTGCATGGTACGACAATAGTCTGTCAGCGTATTATCTGCCGACATCTCACGGAACTTACGCGTATATACCTTATTATAATATCTATATTTATCCCAATCGTGACGTTCGAGTGCAGATACAGCGCTATCATTATAGTGTTTGATGGTCAGGAGTTCGGCAGCTTTGGGGCTGTTAGCAGTTTGCAGTGGGCTGTTAGCAAAAAGTGGCTGTCCAAACGCCAATAGCGAATAACCAACAACCAATAGCCTGATAATTCCCTTAGGCAATCGGAAGAAGAATCGCGAACCACGACCTGCCTCGCTCTCTGCCGATAACGTGCAGACATTGAAGAGAGGGCTCATCTTTCGGTATTTCTCAATGATTCCCTTACAGTTCATCAGTCCGAAACCATGTTGGCGTGCGCCCTTGTCTGAAATCTTATGTTCGAAGACATGAGCCAACGTTTCTTCGTTCATGCCACAACCTGTATCTTTGACGGAGATCTCCACAAAGTCGTTGGCAACATTGGCAGAAACGGAAACGCTTCCTCCCTGTTCAGTAAACTTGCGGGCATTATCTGCCAAGGTATTAATCATAAAGAGCGTCAGCACGCGGTCAGCTTTTACTATGGCGTCAACAGGTTCTACCTGCAAGTCGACACCCTTCATGGAAAAACTGGTCTTGCTTCGGGCTATGATATCAAATAAATCCTGAAGCTGAAAGCTTTCTATATGCAGACTCAACTCACCCTGTCGCAACTGAATCCATCGCGTCAGTAGGTCGTTCTGCAGGTTAATGTTGTCAGTGAGTTCGCGGATATAGTCGAGACGTTCGGTGTATTCTTGATTTTCTAGATGTTCTAGATTATCTAGTTTTTCTAGATTATCTAGATATTTCACTTCATGGAGAATGCGGTCAATCAATGGGGTGATGCTCATGATTAGAGACACCTTGGCTCGTTGCTCCAAGTGTCGACGCTCATTATTGTTGACTCGAAGACGGGCAACAGCCACTTCCTCGTTTTTCTGTTCCAAGAGGTCAACAAGGGCATGATCCTCCTGCTTGCGTTGGTTCAGATGATTAAAGAGCCACAAGAGGAAAAGTAACAGGATGATTGCTGCCAACACAGCCAATATCATCAGGTTAAGCTGGTTGGCCGACTTGTCCAGCGTCTCGGCACGCGCTTCCAACTCACGATCCTGTCGCGTCTGTTCCTGCAGGTCAATATATAGATTACGGTAATGGTCGCTGTTGGTTTTGTCGTCGATGGCAGCATAAGCTACAGACATCTGTTCGTAGATACTAGCCACAAGGTCAGGTGCCTGGTAGATGCGTTTGTCAGCCAAAGCTGCTTGCAGGAACTCAAGTGCCTGGCGATTATCGGTCATCACATGATAGCAGGTTGCCAGCGTACGATAAGCACCTGCAATCTGATAGACATCGCCGTAAGTCTTGAATAATTCCAGCGCCTCCTCAGCAAACTTGATATCATAGCCGTGTTCAGCCAAAGCCTCCTTGGCCTGTGCCTCAAAATACGGATAATGATAGCGTTGGGCTATGGAAAGACAACGATGCAGATAGTCTAGTTCCTCGTCATAAATCTGAGCAGGTGTACCCTGAGTCAAGATGCCGCCAGCTCCTACATTATACAAGTAGTTCAAGTATTGTGCCGTATCGCGACGCAATTCATGAAGGTTCAACTGATCAAGGGCCTCAATTGACTGGCATTCCAGACCTACATAATAATAATAGGTGGAATTGACTATCGCGAACTCCGTCTCGGCATAGTTCAATCGCTGTTGCTGGCGTTCATCAAGCTTGTTACGCTCTTCATTAATACGCTTCATGCAGGTGATGGCACGCTCGCGGAAGTCATGAAAGTCCTTATTGCGAGAACGACGCTGGCACAAGCGCATCTGCTGAACATAACATACCAAGAGTTCTAACTGGTTGTCAGTCATCTCAGGTATCTGGTTCAGATACTCGTCAGCAGCTTTATAATCCATCCTGACCATCTTGACAAAAGCAAGATTGTTCAGTCCTTCAGCAGTCTCCTTTGCTGCTGAAGCATAATATTCAACGGAGTCAATGTCGCGGTAGTGATAGGCATATGATAAAGTATTCAGCCTGTCCAGCGCCTGCCTATCTGGCGTTGAACAAGCTGAAAGAAGAAAAAGACCCAGTAGGGCCAGAAGCCATACTGAGTCTTTAAGAGTTATTGTTTTATGCGCGGGCCTTAGCAACATAACCGAGTGCCTCCTTGCACTTGTCGGTTACATACTGCCAGTCGCCAGCCTTCACCTTGTCGCTGGGGAATAGCTTAGAGCCCATACCAACGCAGAAGACGCCAGCTTTGAACCAGCCCTTCAGGTTCTCCTCCTCAGGAGCAACACCGCCAGTCACCATGATCTTCGACCAAGGCATAGGAGCCTTCAGACCTTTCACCATGTTTGGACCAACAACATCGCCAGGGAATACCTTCGTCAGGTCGCAACCCAACTCCTGAGCCTTACCAATCTCGCTGACTGTCATACAGCCTGGGCAGTAAGGAACGAGACGACGGTTGCAGACGGGAGCAATCTCCGGATTGAACAGCGGACCAACAACGAAGTTGGCACCCAACTGCAGATATAGGGCTGCCGTGGGAGCATCGACAACAGAACCGATACCCAAAGCCAACTCAGGGCACTCCTTATCAGCCCACTTCACCAGCTCACCGAAAATCTCGTGAGCGAAGTCGCCGCGATTAGTAAACTCGAAAGCACGAACGCCACCTTCATAGCAGGCCTTAACAACGTTCTTGCAAACCTCTAAATCCTTGTGATAGAATACGGGCACCATACCAGTGTCACCAATCTTCTTCAGGACAGCAATCTTATCAAATTTTGCCATTTTTCTATTTCGTTATTACGTTATAACGTTATTTCGATATTACGATTTAGCGCTGAACGCGTCCGTTAGCATTACCACCAGCCAGACTCTCTACCTCGTCAACACCTACCAGGTTGAAGTCACCGTTGATAGTGTGCTTCAGAGCAGAAGCAGCCACAGCAAACTCGAGAGCCTCGCCCTGAGTTGGCTTGGTCAGCAGACCATGAATCAGACCACCAGAGAAAGAGTCACCACCACCTACGCGGTCGATGATAGGATTGATTTCGTAACGCTTTGACTGATAGAATTCCTTACCATCATAGATCAGGGCCTTCCAGCCGTTGAACGTAGCGCTGTAGCTCTCACGAAGTGTAGAGACGACATACTTGAAGCCGAACTCCTTCATCATCTGCTTGAAGATACCCTCGTAACCAGCAGCATCGGTCTGACCACCCTCTACGTCAGCATCGGGCTTGAAACCAAGGCAGAGCTCTGCATCTTCTTCGTTGCCAATACATACGTCAACATACTGCATCAAAGGACGCATAATGCTAATAGCCTTCTCTGAAGTCCACAGCTTCTTGCGGAAGTTCAGGTCAACAGAAACGGTCACGCCATGACGCTTGGCAGCCTCACAAGCCAGCTTTGTCAACTCGGCAGCCTTGTCAGAGATAGCAGGTGTGATACCAGACCAGTGGAACCAAGCGGCACCTTCCATGATAGCGTCGAAGTCAAAGTCCTTAGGATCTGCTTCAGCAATAGAGCTGTGAGCACGGTCATAGATAACCTTCGAAGGACGCATAGAAGCACCAGTCTCAGCATAGTACAGACCTACGCGGTCACCATGCAATCTGACCAATCTCGTGCTTGGGCAGCTTTGATACGAAGTAAGCCTCGTGACCATAGTTAGCCACGCTGACAGCTACGTTAGCCTCACCACCACCGGGGATGATGCGGAATGACTCACTCTGAATAAAACGGTCGTTGCCCTGAGGCGACAGGCGGAGCATGATCTCGCCTAATGTTACAATTTTAGCCATTTGTTTTAGTATTAAATGAATGTTTCATATTAAACTGTTTGCAAAGTTACAAGTTTTTTTGTAATTGACCAAGAAATTCCCCAAAAAACTGCCAAAATCTTCCGTAAACGTTTTTCTAATAAAAAAAGAATAAAACTTTTGGGGCAGTCTCATTTTTTTTATTTACCTTTGCACGGAAATATGGAAACAGGCAAAATCAGAATTAAGGATATCGCCGAACGTGCTGGTGTAAGTGTTGGTACGGTCGACCGCGTGTTGCATGAGCGTCCTAATGTGTCGTCCAAGTCACTAGAGAAGGTCAAGAAAGCCTTAGAGGAGATGGACTATAAGCCCAATATGTATGCCTCTGCGCTGGCTTACAACAAGACTTACAACTTCTATGTTGTGCTTCCAAAACACGAACAGGAGGCGTATTGGGATGAAATTGAAGAAGGTGCACAAGCCTGTACCAACTTCCGTCGCGACTTTGGCATCAACCTTAAATTCGTCTATTACGAACGTTTCAACAATGCAGCTTTCACCCGCATGGTTCGCGAGTTCTTCACGGCCAAGATTGACGGGGTGGTCATCGTGCCGACATCGCTGGAACAGACTGCCCGCTTTACCGAGAAGCTGACGGAGCGTCAAATCCCCTATGTCCTGCTCGACTCGTATATGCCCGACCTGAAGCCTCTTTCCTTCTTCGGACAAGACTCGTTTGCCAGTGGCTATTTTGCTGCCAAGATGCTGATGCTCATTGCTGGCAAGGAGAAAGAGATTGCCCTGATGAAGCAGACACGCGACGGCAAGGTGGCATCAAAACAGCAGGCTAACCGTGAAACAGGTTTCCGTCACTACATGGTCGACCACTTCCCCGACATTACAATTACGGAGGTAGACCTTCCGCTAGACGAGGAGCATAAGGAATACGACACGATTCTCGAAAATTTCTTTAAGGGCCATCCAAAGGTACACCATTGCATCACGTTCAATTCGAAGGCTCACCTTGTTGGTCAGTTCCTTCAGAAGACAAATCGTCGCAACGTTCAAATTATGGGTTACGACATGGTGCCAAAGAACGAAGAGTGTATCCGTCAGGGCAGCATTTCCTTCCTGATTGCCCAGCATGCTTATCAACAGGGTTACTCCAGCGTCGACGCATTGTTTAATGCTATTGTCATGAAGCGTGCTGTCAATCCTGTGAACTATATGCCTATTGAAATCCTGACAAAAGAAAACGTAGATTTCTATAGAAGGAAAGCATTATAAACAAACTATACATTATTTATAATATTATGGAACAAGCTACATTTCTAAAAATCAATCCCGCAGACTCAGTTGTAGTATGTCTGAGTGCCAAGAAACAAGGTGACATCATTGAAGTAGATGGCAAACAAATCACAGTCAATCAAGACACACCTGCTGGCCACAAAGTTCTTATCAAGGACGTTAAACAGGGGGAAAACATCATCAAGTATGGTTACCCCATTGGTCATGCACGTGAGGACTTGAAAGCTGGCGATTGGGTGAATGAGAACAATCTGAAGACCAATCTTTCTGGCACACTCGAATACACATATCAGCCTGTTAACGAGAAACTTAGTATAAAAGACGAAAAGCGAACCTTTAAGGGTTATGTTCGTAAGAATGGTGATGTCGGCGTACGTAACGAGATTTGGATTGTTCCCACTGTCGGCTGCGTCAATGGCATTGCCGAGCGTTTGGCAGCACAGCTTCGTAAGGAGACTGGCGAGAAAGATATCGATGCTGTTTGGACGTGGCATCACAACTATGGTTGCTCGCAGCTCTCTGAAGACCACGAGAACACCCGTAAGGTGCTTCGCGACATTTGTCTGCACCCCAATGCCGGTGGTGTACTGGTGCTGAGCTTGGGTTGTGAGAACAACCAGCCTGAAGACTTCATGGCTATGTTGGGCGACTATGATAAGAGCCGCATCAAGCTGTTGGTTACCCAGCGTGTAGAGGGTGACGAGATGGAAGCCGGCATGCAGATTCTGCGTGAGCTTTATGCACAGGCTAAGCTAGACAAGCGTGAAGACGTCAGCGTCTCGAAGCTGCGTGTAGGTTTGAAGTGTGGCGGTTCTGACGGCTTCTCTGGCATTACCGCAAATCCATTGGTGGGCGAATTCTCCGATTGGCTCGTAGCACAGGGAGGTACCTCTGTATTGACGGAGGTTCCTGAGATGTTCGGTGCAGAGACTATTCTCATGAATCGTTGCGAGACACCTCAGCTGTTCGAGCAGACTGTTTCCATGATTAACAACTTCAAGAACTACTTCCTATCGCATGGCGAACCTGTGGGTGAGAATCCAAGTCCAGGCAACAAGGCTGGTGGTATCTCGACACTTGAAGACAAAGCGCTGGGTTGCACTCAGAAGTGTGGAAAGGCTCCTGTCAGTGGTGTCATGGAATATGGCGACCGCCTGCAGAACAACGGTCTGAACCTGCTTTCCGCTCCTGGCAACGACCTCGTAGCCTCTACTGCCCTCGCCTCTTGCGGATGCCACATCGTGCTGTTCACCACTGGTCGCGGCACGCCCTTCGGCACCTTCGTTCCAACCATGAAGGTAGCTACTAATCCCGTACTGGCTAAGAACAAGCCCCACTGGGTAGACTTCTCGGCTGGTCAGTTGGTTGAGGGCCGCACCATGCAGGAGATTGTTCCTGAGTTCATCGATAAAGTGCTGGCTGTTGCCTCTGGCGAGAAGGCTCGTAACGAAGAAAACGGTTATCGCGAGATTTCAATTTTCAAGAACGGCGTAACGCTATAATGAAGAAAGGATTCATCGCATTATCACCCCTCGTGGTGTTCATCCTTATGTATCTAGTCACCAGCATCATTGCTGGTGACTTCTACAAGGTGCCCATTACGGTAGGATTCATGGTGGCTTCGATGTATGCCGTTCTCGTTTGCGGAGGACTTCCTCTTGGCAAACGTATCGACATCTTCAGTCGTGGTGCCAGTACAGGGCAGATGATGCTGATGATTTGGATTTTCATTCTTGCAGGTGCTTTTGCGCATACTGCTAAAGTCATGGGTGCAATTGATGCGACTGTCAACCTATCGCTGACTTTCATGCCTGGCAATATGCTGTTGGCTGGCATCTTCTTGGCTGCTTGTTTTATATCGCTGTCAATAGGCACAAGCGTTGGCACGATAGTAGCCTTGACGCCTATTGCTGCAGGTGTGGCCTCGCAAACCGACACGTCTGTGGCTTTACTGACTGCCGTCGTTGTGGGTGGCTCGCTCTTTGGCGACAATCTCTCGTTCATCTCTGATACGACCATTGCAGCTACACAAACACAGGGGTGTCGATTGAGCGACAAGTTCCGCGTCAACTCGTTCATTGTGGTTCCTGCCGCCCTGGTTGTGTTTGTGGCCTACCTTTTCATGGGATCTGGCATGCATTCCCCCCAACATATCCCAGAGGTGTCGTTCGTCAAGGTGATACCTTATTTAATAGTATTAATAACGGCAATCTTTGGCATGAATGTCATGGCCGTCCTAGCCTTGGGCATTTTGTCGAGTGGTGCCATCGGACTCCTGACGTCAAGTTTTGACTTCTACGGATGGACGAGTGCAATGGGAGACGGAATCGTTGGAATGGGAGAACTGATTATCATTACGATGATGGCAGGTGGATTGCTTGAATTAATCAAGCACAATGGCGGTATCGATTTCCTCATCCGAATGCTTACCAGCCACGTAGGCAGCAAACGCGGTGCAGAACTATCGATAGCTGCCCTCGTGTCGATGGTGAACCTATGTACGGCCAATAATACAGTAGCCATTCTAACCGTTGGTGGTATTGCCAAACAGATTGGCGACCGCTATGGCGTTGACAATCGCAAGTGTGCCTCTATCCTCGACACCTTCTCGTGTACCATGCAGGGCATCATACCCTATGGCGCCCAACTGCTGATGGCTGCTGGTTTGGCTCAGCTCAATCCCATCAGCATCCTACCCTACCTCTATTATCCGTTGGTTGTCGGTGTTGCCGCACTGCTTTCTATTTTGTTAAGATTCCCCAAACGCTACTCTTAGCGCTTCGCTAATTAAAAGTGAAAAGTGAATAGTGAAGAATATGGACATTATATTCAGAAATCTGCAACGACTGGTTTTCAGTGACGAGTTCTTTGGTCAAGAATCCATAGAACCCATGTCCGAATGGAAATGGAATAAACTCTACGAGCTCTCAATAGCCTATGGCATTGGCCCTTGGGTGGCTGATGGTTTCCGTCGGTATCGTGATGATTTTTTCTTACAGCCATCATCACAGCTACGCGATCAGTTCTTGGCGTTGGACGGTGAGCGCAATCAGGAGCTGATGGATAAGTTCAAGCTGCAATTACAACGTTCGCAAAGTCTCAAAAACCGTTTTACTCGCGAGTCTTTGCAGGCTTATTTCAACGACTTTATGCACTCTATTCGCAATATTGAGGAATAGAGTGAATCTACGCATTCACGGAATTACGGAATTACGGATTTACCGATTTAGTGCTTAAAACGTATTTCCCTTAAGTGATGATTGCCCATGAAACGGCTCTTGTCCACATAGCCGTTAACACCGACGATACGTCCCTTGCCCGTATATTGCCACATGGTAATATCGCGATCGTCAGCAACAACTGGCTCTTGGTCTGTATACATCGCAATCATGATTTTATAATCATCCACCTTACCCAGTAAGTGTTTGTTATAGAAGTTGCGTCCCGTATAAAGCAGCGGCTTCTGACGGTAAGCCTCTTCCACCAAGTCAAGGAAGTAGAATAGTGAGTCACAGAACACATCGGTGTCCAGCCCTCCCGTCGACTCAATGTCAATCATCGGAATCAAGTCCTGCTCTTCAGGCAGACACTGTGACATGAAATTCCTCAGTTGACGTTGTTGGTCGGTCAACGGACGATAGAAGTGGTACGACCCCACTTTCAGTCCGTATCTGTGAGCTAGTTCAATGTTACGTTCAAAGGTGGCATCAATACGGTCGCCGCCCTCCGTAGCCTTCAGATAAACGTAAGCCATATTGGTATTCTCACCTATCGTCTGCCAGAACACGTTACCCTGATAGTGACTCAGGTCTATGCCATGAATGTGTGAACAAGTGTCCTCACACAGAATATTCTGAACGACAACCGGTTCCATCAGCTCTTCTGGCGAACCGCCGATGCTGTCGCTGACCTCTTCCTGTGCTCGTGCAAATGTATTAAATAGGAGTGATATCGCTGCAAAAACAATCAGTTTCTTCATTTCTTTGTTAAATTTAGCCACAAAGGTACTAAAAATTGCAGAAATAACCGTAACTTTGCTTCAAAATATGACTATAACGAATCATTTTTTGATTTCGATAAGTTTACTGACTTTCCTGGATGCTCCTAATAGCATCGGCGCGGGCAATAGAGCCGACAACGGTACAGTGACCATCGGCGGCACGGTGACCGTCAATATCACCGAGAGCCCGTACATCTACGAGCCAGGTAAATAATCAGAGTTCACAGGGTGGCGTGACACATTGAGTACACGAGCCCTAATGTGTTCCGTAAGTCAAAAACCTGACAAATAATTTGGCGTTGTAAGGAATTATTTGTACCTTTGCACATCGATAAATTAGAGTGCGTGTTGTGTCATTGATTGATGCAGCACGCTCTTTTTGTTTTTCTTATTCTATGACACAGGTCGGTGGTGGTTATCGTAATGGATTTATCACTCAGGCTTATTAGATTGAAACATTGCTATTTCCGCATCA